>NZ_WVTE01000050.1:0-14153 GCF_009939605.1 Rhodococcus sp. YH1
TGCGGCGCGTGCAGGCCGATGCCGACAAGGTCCGGGCCGACGCCGCAGCCGAGATCGCGGCACTGCGGGACGAACTCGACACCGCTCGCACCGAACGCGCCGACGCCGATGCCGCCGCCACGGCCGCTGACGCCGAGGCCACCGAGGCCCTCGCCCAGCTCACCGCAGCCCGGGCCGACCACGCCGCGGCGCAGGACCGCTGGCAGCAGCAGCTCGATCAGGCCGCCGCGACCCACCGCGAGCAGATCGCCGGCCTCGAGCACCGGATCGAGCTGCTCACCGGGCAGCTCGACGAGCACCGCGAGCGGCTGACCCGAGCGATCGCCGAGAAAGACGCCGCGGCGGCCACCGCAGCCGAACACACCCGGCGCCTCGACGCCGAACTCACCGCCGCCCGCACCGCGGCGGCAGCCGAACGTGACCGCGCCTCCACCGCCCGCGCCGACGCCGCCGCCGCACACGCGCAAGCCGAAGCCGCCCGCGAACGTGTTGCCGAACTGCGCGCCGAACTCCAGGACCTGCGCACGCCCCCGGCCGGCCCGTGAACCCCCGGCCGGGGCTCTCTGTACTACCGGCTACGAAAGCTGTGGACCTCGAGGTTCGACGGGGTCGACCTGGCATACTTCGATGCGGCCATCCCCGCCGTACCCCTTGCGGCGGGGATGGGTTCTTCGGTCGGGCACTCACTTATCGCCGACCAGGGCGGCGACGTCGTCGACGGCCTCGGTGTCGTCTGCCCACCTGAGCCCGGGGCCCTGCGTGATCGCCTCCGTCCAAAGTCGATGCGTGTCGAGTCGTCAAGCGGGAGTGCATGATGAGAGGCCACCGACACGCACCGAGGGGAACGATGTTCACCGCACTACGCGGCCGATTCCGCACACGATCGACCACAGCCCACGCGCCGACCCCCGAATCGCACCGGAGCGGCACACCCGCGCAGGCGAAGGCCGACGCGGCAGCGCACACCCACGCCCAAGCTCGGATCGAGACATTGGACAGGTACCTCGGCTCGCTCACCGAACCCGACCGCGCCGAGTACATCGCCGCAGCGCAAGACCTCCACGATGCGATGAACGAGACCGGCACCCAGGATTTCCGCGCCTGCTCCCGAGGGGGCCGGCCACCCGCCGGCGGCAGCGTCCCGGACGGAATCCGATCTCTCCAGGATCTGCGGGCACTCGCTCGCACCATCCGCACCTCGAGCCGGCCGGACCCGACGGAAATCGCCGCTGCGACGACGGCAGGCACGTCGGCTGCGACTCCACGCACCGATCCGGGAAGTAGCGACGACACCGACCCGGGCGCGGCCGGGCAGCAGAAGCCATGAACCACACCGGCGGCGAGGCCGCGGCCACGGTGTTGGTGATCGCTGGCCGCACCCTCGACATCGACACCGCAATCGCCAAGGCCCACGGCTATCCGGCGGTGACCGTGGCCCGCTACGACCTGCCCGGACCCGGAGCACTTGAGGAGATCACCGCCGACGAGATCGCCCGCACCCACAAAGTACGCTCCCGGATCAGCCACGCTCAACGCGACTGGTTCATCCGCAGCGCCGTCGACGCCCCGTGGGCGGCGGTGCCGATCGAGGCACAGCTGGTCGACGCCGACCCGAACATTAGCGGCGAACTCTACGACCGGGCCGAAGCTCTCTACGACCATTTCCGCACCGCCGCGCCCCGATACGTGGGGGTAGCCAAGATCAGCAAGGTGCTCCACCTCAAACGCCCAGGATTGTTCCCCATCCTCGACTCGAAAGTCATGGCGTTCTACCGGCATCATGCTCGTGCCGCCGCTGCCCGATACCCCCACCGCGGCAGGCGAGCGGTGTTCTGGGCAGCCATCCGCGACGACGTGTGCACCAATCTCGACAGTGGTGCCCTCCCGCTGTTCCGCCGCCGCCTGGAGCAGTCCGAAGCCGAGCAGGTCCGCCGGATCGCGTCCCTGACCGATGTGCGTCTGCTCGACCTGCTGAGCTGGGCTGTCGCCTGAGATAGCAAGGGCCATCTCTGTGCCTGCTCTGGCCGCCTTATTGGAGTTCTTCGGTTTCCGTGGGTGCCGAATGGCAGATGTAGCGAAATCGATCTGTGGAGCGAACTTAAAGAGTGCAGCCGTGTGTTCACGGCTGTCAGCGTCATGATCTAGGCCGCGGCCTCTACTGCTGTCCTGCACGAGTTACATCGGAGGATGCTTGTCGACGAAAGTGACGGGCGGCGCAAGCAGCGCGGTTGCTGCTTCTTCCCATGCTGCGTGTGCCCGGTTCCGTGGAACCGACCCCCTGATTACCGGCGTTACGCGACGTAAGCTCGCAGAGCAGGTCGGCCATTCCAAAGGACCCCAGAGCGCCATCCCGTTGTTGCGGTGGATGCGCGCGATGATGTTCGAACGGCTGGTCCGTGACAACCGCTTCGCGTCCGAGGTGGTCACCGTTTCCGTCGGCGCCCTGGGTCTGGGCCGGCCGCAGGCGGTTGTCGTAGCCGACGCCCACATCGACACGAGCAAGACAGCGTCCGCCCTCGATCTGGCACACAATGCTGCTGTCACGCGTGGACATGCCACCCTGATCCACCAATTGGCCGTTCCATTTCTCGGACTCGAAGGCGAGAACGCTACGGACACACATCCTGACTTCGCGGTGGTTGCGCCCAAGTCTCCAAACAGTGACGGCAAGTCTGACGGTTCATGGTTGATCGTCGGCGACGCCAAGGACTATCAACGAGTTCGCGCCAAAATTGAGGATGGTCGTCTCCTCAAAGGATTCCTGCAGGTCGCCCTAGGTGCCGAGTCCGCCGCAGCATGGACGAAGCTGCCCGCAGGAATGGACGTTCACACATTCGGCATCCTCGCCGTGCCTCGCAACTCTTCCCTGTCTCCGACTGCAGTAATCGAGAACCTGAACGACCACCGTGAAGAGGTTCGTATGCGTGTTCGAGAACGCGCTTCGGAAGCAGCCGGCTTCCCTCCGGAAACCCGCACCAACTTACCGGCCCATCTTGCCCACTTACAGGCCATCTATTCTCCGGACACCTGTCCTAGCTGCGACATGTTCATGTTCTGCCGTGCCGAGCTGCAGAAGTCGACCAACCCGGCCGACCTGCTGATCGAACTGGGAGTCAAACCGGAAGTCCGAACACAGGCCGTGGGACTGATCGATGGCGTCACCTCCGTCGGCAAGATCCCGAACTCGGTCCGCCAGCAGATCGAGGCGACGCTCGCAGGAAACGGCATGCTATCCGGTCAGCGGCGCCTCGACCCGATCGGACAGTCCGGCACGGTCAACGTGGTACTGGCCAAGTCGGACGGTGCGACTCTCGGTGTGTACGGCATCGCCGTCCAGCGCGTCACAAAGAACGCTGTCGAACCATGGCACGTTTCGGTGTACGACAACCCGGACAGCGACGCCACCCGGCGATCGATCATGAAGCTGCTTGGCAGGGAACTCAACAAGGCCATTGCAGAGCAAATCAAAATCGACGCCGACGCTCCCGCTCCCGTCCACCTCGTCGTGCCCGACTCGACGACCGCCGACCTCCTGGTCTCGATCGCTGACAGTGTGGCCGGCAAAGAACTTTCTCGGTTGCGCTGGGAGCGCGACAAACAGCAGGGACGCCCAGCGCTCACCTACAACGGCGAGCCCGCCGTCATTCCCTCGTACCTTCCAGAGAAGGACCGCGTAGCCGTTTCGTTCCTCTTGGAGCAGGACCGAGCACGGACTATGAAGGCCCGCTCTACCATTGTCGACTTACGCAGGGCACTTGCCTCTCTCGTGACGGCCGGCGGCCCAACCGTCAACTCTCTTCGTCTTGACTACCTCGCGCCGTGGGTAGACCCGAGTGAACCTCCGATCGACCACCGTGCCCTAGCAGAATTGATCGAGAAGTCGGCTCACTCGGTCGGCGCACAATTAACCCCGACCCAGTCCAATGCGATTCACCACGCGTTCACAGGTGACAAGCCCGGGCTTCCGCGACCAGCCAAGCCGAGCGTCTACCACGACCTGATCCGCACCGAGATCGAATACAAGACCACCGTGTTCGACAAGGCCTCCGGGATCCTTCAAACCGAGTTCGACCTCTCAAAGCTGCAACCAGCGGTGCGCACTGTAGAGGCCGACGCCCAGCGCCTCTGGCGTCGACGACTCGACCTGCACGCATTCGACCTCGTCCGGTTCGATCGCACATCCCGCTGGTGGCGCAACGACGTGGTACCGATCCTCGAAGCGGACGACAAGTTCACAGCCCAAGTGACGGCCCTGACGAACCCGCTTGCAGCCTATGACGCTGCTCAGGATGCAGGCACACGCCACCTCGCCCTGGCACGAGTGATCAACGACGCTCCGCTGACGCTCGAAATCGACTCCCGCCGCATCGGCGACGAGTCGCGCATCGTCGCACTTCACCAAAACGGCTACGCCCTAGTAGAGACCGACGAGGTCACCGTTCAGGCCCAGAAGGGCAGCTTCAAGCTCTCCCACATGCCCATCGGTGAGCTTACGGCTCTCGGGACACACCCTCGCCAATACAGATGGTCACCACACCACGATCCCGGCTTCACCGTCGGCGACGAGGTGATAGTCGCAGATTTCTCGTGGTTCTCCGATAACAAAAGCGACGTGTGGTTGAACATGAACCGACCGAGCGTCGACTCGTCGTCCGCGCCCAAACCCACCTGCACCCCCGACTCGTTCATCGACGACCCTGCCAACCATCAGTGGTGCTGCAAACCTCACGAGGCGGCCGAAGCCGAGTGGTCAGACATCCTCGCAGACCGCCGTGCCCGCGGGGAGCTCAATCCACAAGTATGGCCGCCCGTACTGGACTCAGACGCGTTCGACGTCAACGCCGCTGACGAGAGCCTGCCCGATCCTGCCGATCGGCCGGCCACCCAACCACCCGACGAGCTGACGATGGACGACGTGGAATAGCTGATGACTGTCACATTTACATCCCCGTCGCTTGTCGCTACCGATGCCTACCACCACTCGCGTGCCGCAGCGCAGAACGAAGCGGCGGCCACCTTCGCCAAGGGCCAGCTTCTCGACGCACTCAACGGCAGCTCGGACATTCAACGCATCCTGCTGAAAGCTGCCGCCGGGGCCGGCAAATCATTCCTGCTACGCGGTCTGGTCCGTGACGCCATCGATCAACCGCAGTGCCTGCGTGTCGCCGTCACAGCCTTCCAGAACCGGCAGCTGTGGCCGCTTGCCGCGTCCCTCGGAAACGACATCGGCAAGGACCGTGTGTGGCTGTGGGCATCCAAGCGCGTCTTCAATGACGTGCCGGACTGGGTCAAGACGTCCGCAACCGTCGTCGACTCGGTCAAAGCGATTCCCCAAGACGTACCTGTCGTGCTGACCACAACACACATGCTCGGAATGACCCGCCAGCACATCCGAAGTCACTTCGGCACATCTTTTCACGACGACTACCGATTCGACGTCTTGTTCGTCGACGAGGCATGGCAATTGCCGCACCACCTGTTCGACAAAATCACCTATACCGCACCTATCCACGTAGGTGTCGGTGACGTCGGGCAACTACCCCCCTTGGAGATTGCCGAAAACCCATGGCGCGGCGACCCCGGCTTCAACCCCTATCGCGCCTGGCCAACCGCCTACGACGACGATGACACCAACACATGGGCCACCGAACTGCCCGCAGTCTGGCGCCCGACAGGCGAACAACTGGGATTGTGGCGTGCGTTCTACCCCGAGTGGGAGTCACTCAACTGCGTCGCCGCACCCGGTGACCGATCAATCGGACTCGGCCCTCTCTCCGGCCTGACAAAGACGGTGTGGGAGTCCGTCGCTACCGGCGTCCCCACGCTCCTCGAAGTCGACGGATTGCCGGACGCCGAAGCTGCCGACGTCGACCTACCACTTATCGAGTTCGTCGAATCCCTTCTCGACGAACTGTTCTCAGCAGGGTTCACTCTCTTCTCCCAGATCTACAACGACGACGGAACACCGAGCGGCAAGACCAAGGAGGAACGCCCCGGCGCCGATGCGGACGACCCTCTCGTCGCCATTCTCGCCACCCGAAATCAGGCGGTTGACGACGCCGCCGACGCTGCCGCCCGACTCAGCGCCAAACACAACCTGATCGAGTCCGACTTGATCGCGTCCACCGTCGACTCGTGGCAGGGGCAGACGAACGGCATCACAATCGCCCTCCATCCCCTCACCGGCGCCTCCGAGTTGGACGAGTTCAACTCGGCGTTCGGCCGCCTCGCAGTCGCCTGCACACGCGCTACACATGGCTTACTGATGGTGTCGCGGCCTGGACTCGACAGGCTGCTTCAAGAAGCACCTGTGCGCCCAGGTACTCCATTCGGTGAACCGGGGAACCGTCATTTGCCCCGTCAGACCCATCAGCGCATCCTCGCCACCTTCGCACGAGGGGTCGCCACAGTCTCACCGACTCCGTAGGAAAGAATCGACCCGTGTCACGCCTCAACGACCTCATCCGCCACGTCGCCAATATGGATCCTCGGTTGGCGAAAGACCTGCAGCGCGAAACCGACGCACTTGCGGAACGCCGACCGTTCGGACTGAACTTCGAACGACACACGCCCGAGGCGGTGGAATTGCCGGGCCGGCCAGTGCGCAAGAACGACAAGGTGCGCATCTTGCCAGACCGGGGCGAAATGCCGAAGAAGGAGAACGAGCGTCTCTATCGGGTAGCGAGGACTTACACCGAAGAAGGCCAACGGTGGGCTGACGTTGTAGCGGTGGACGATCCCGACGAGGGGTGGTCCGTGCTCGTGGAGGACCTCGTCGTGGTTGCCGAGTTCCGAGACCCGATCTATCCCGGGCTCGTCTCCACGGGGAAAGTCGAGCGTGGCGGCGACAAGCCGTTCCACACTGTCATCAACTCCGAGAACTACCATGCACTCCAAGCGCTGCTATTCACGCATCGGGGCAAGGTCGACGCCATCTACATCGACCCCCCGTACAACACCGGGGCCAAGGACTGGAAGTACAACAACGACTACGTGGAGTCGGACGATCACTATCGTCACTCCAAGTGGCTTGCGTTCATGGAGCGTCGCCTCTTCCTTGCGAAGGAACTACTCAACCCCGACGACTCGGTGCTCATCGTCACAATCGATGAGAAGGAGTATCTGCGGCTGGGATTGCTGCTGGAACAGGTGTTTCCCGAGGCTAGAATCCAAATGGTGACGTCGGTTATCTCCCAGCGCGGAGTCGCGCGCGACGGCACGTTTGCTCGCGTCGATGAGTACCTGTTCTTTGTCTTCATCGGCAGCGCGAAGATCTCGTTTACCCCTAGAGATCTTCTTGGATCTGTTGAGTCTGAAAAGCCACGTCAAATGTGGTTTCAATTCCGACGAAACGGCGAAGGGTCATTGCGTGTAAACTCGCCAAACCTTTTTTACCCCCTCCTCATCGAGCCAGAGACTCGACGAATCATATCCGTGGGAGATCCACTGCCACTTCAATCCGACCGTAGAGAATTTCCAGTTCCGGCCGGCTTGGAGGCTGTTTGGCCGCTTCGCGAAGACGGTACCGAAGCCCGTTGGAGAACCGGTGTCTCGATTGCGCGCCGCAACGCCGAAGCTGGATACCTCCGTGTGGGACCAATGAATGAAAAGAAGGGGCTTCGACCGGTGCTTTTCATCAACGAAGGGGGGGTCAAGGCGATTGAGAGCGGAGAGATCGAAGTTCTCGGTAGGGGAGAGAGTGGTGAAGTGCTTCTGGGTAGTGCTAAACGTGAAGCGGTGCAACCCAAGACTGTGTGGAACAGCCCGGCTCATGATCCCGGTTGGCACGGTAGTCGGATGCTCGCCTCGTTCCTTCCTGGAATCCGCTTTCCGTACCCGAAGTCGCTATACGCGGTCGAAGACTCGCTCTCCATTTACGTTGCCGACAAGCCAGAAGCCGTAATCTTAGACTTCTTTGCTGGATCTGGCACGACAGCGCACGCAACATTTCGTCTCAATAAGCGAGATGGTGGCCACCGTCGCTCAATCGTGATCACGAACAACGAAGTGAGTGCTGAAGACCAAAAGGGCCTACGTGCGGGAGGGCTGCGCCCCGGCGACCCTGAGTGGGAGCAGTGGGGCATCTGCGACCACATCACCAAGCCCAGAATAGAGGCTGCCGTTACAGGCAAGACCTCGATGGGAGAGCCGATCAAGGGGGATTACAAGTTCACGGATGAGTTTCCGATGGCGGACGGATTCGAAGAGAATGTCGAGTTCTTCACCCTCAGCTACGAGTCTGCGATGCGCGTGTCCTCTAACCGCGAGTTCGCCAAGGTTGCGCCATTTCTATGGTTACGTGCCGGGGCGCGCGGGCGGCGCATCGACGACGTCTCCACTGGTTGGGACGTGGCTGACGCGTATGGCGTGATCGCGAATCTGGACTTGAGTGAAGCATTTATCAAAACGGTCGAGACACAGGAAGGTTTGACTCACGCCTTCATCGTCACCGATGAGGACCGACTGTTCGAGGCGATGGTGCGACAGTTACCCGAGCACGTCGAACCGGTCCGCTTGTACTCGTCCTACCTGCGTAACTTCGAGATCGAGGCAGGAAGGGCCGCACGATGAAGTTCACCCTCAAGCCGTATCAACGCACCGCCCTCGAAGACATGCTTGTGACGCTTGACCGCGCCAAGACGATCTATGAGCGCGAGACGACACCGACGTCGGTGTCGCTGTCCGCAACCACGGGTGCTGGCAAGACCGTTATCGCATCCGCCGTCATCGAGTCGCTGTTCTACGGAAACGACGACTTCGACTTCGAACCAGATGACGGCGCCGTCGTCATCTGGTTCTCCGACGATCCGAATCTGAACGAACAGACGCGGTTCCGCATCATGGAGGCGTCCGACAGGGTTGTGTCGACAGACCTTGTCACCATCGAACCCCCCTTCTCGAAGCCCAAACTTGAGCCGGGCAAGGTGTACTTCCTCAACACACAGAAGCTCTCGAAGTCGTCGCTTCTCACTCGCGGGCACGAGATTCTTACTGAAGACGAGGTCCTGGACGGGATGCACTCGTCTGTCCAGCCCGACCTGCAGGGATACACGATCTGGCAAACCATCGCCAACACGATCGACGACCCCGATCTCACGCTTTACCTGATCGTCGACGAAGCGCACCGGGGGTTCGGCACGAAGGCGACCCGAGACAAGTCCACGATTGTCCAGCGACTCATCAACGGCCACGCCGGGTACCCGCCCGTCCCCATCGTGTGGGGAATCTCAGCCACCATCGGAGACTTCAAAGAGGCAATGGATGACGCGGCCGTGTCCGGAGACCGCCGCTACCTTCCCCCAGTCCAGGTCGATGGTTTCCAAGTACAAGAGTCCGGACTCGTCAAGGACATCGTCAAGATCGACATCCCGGCCGAAGCGCAGGCCATCGACATGGTTCTGGTGCGTCGAGCCGCAAAAAAGCTGAAACGCTCATCCGAACGCTGGCAGAAGTACTGCGAGTCGCAAGGGTTGCCGGACGTCGTCAATCCGCTACTGGTACTGCAGGCGCCCAACACGCCAGATCACGACAAGCTGGGGCAAGCGCTTGACGTCATCTTCGAGGAAATGCCGGAGCTGGGGTCCGACTCCATCCGGCATGTGCTGGGCGAACACACTATGCAGACCTTCGGAGCACATCAGGTCAACTGGATCGAGCCGCAAGTAGTCGAAGACCGCACCCATGTTCGGGTGCTTATAGCCAAGGACGCGATCTCCACGGGATGGGACTGTCCACGGGCGGAAGTGCTCGTTTCGTTTCGGCCGGCGAAGGATCACGACCACATCCAGCAACTCCTCGGCCGGATGGTGCGCACACCGCTGGCGCGGCGAGTCCCGGGCGACGACGAACTCAACTCCGTCGACTGTCTGCTGCCCTTCTTCGACCGCAAGACCGCCGGCGACGTCGTGAAGTTGCTGACTGCTCAGATCGACGGCGTACCCGACCCGACAGGTCGGAAAATGATCCTCGAAGAGTGCGTCATGACGCCCAACAAAGCGATTCCCGACGAGGTCTGGACGGTGTGGGACAACCTGCCGTCCATGACGATTCCCCAGCGCGGCACTTCGCCGGTGAAACGTCTTGCCTCGCTTGCTTTAGCACTGTCAACCGATGGTGTTCGCCGGGACGCACTCGCTGAGATGGCTCGGAAAATCCACAAGGTGCTCGATGATTCGGCCGGGCTGTACAAGAGTCGGGTGAAAGCGGCCACTGCTGAGGTGTTGGCAGTGCGTCTGCAGGAAATATCGGCGAAGTTCGGCACGAAAGGTGTCGGATACACCGACATCGTCGAACAGGCCGACGAACGAGCCATTCGAGTCGCATTCGAGGACGCACGCAAGGCGTTCGGTTCCGATATCGCACAGACATATGTCGACCATCTGACGGGTGAAGACGACAGCGACGACGTATTACGCGATGCGTTCGTGCGGGCTGCAGCACTCGCTTGTGTGCCGGAGGTGCGGGAAGCGGTCGACAAGAAATCGGACGAGATTGCTGAGGAACTGTTCGAGGAGCATGCAGACGCAATCCAGGACTTGCCTGACGATCGCCAACAGGAGTATCGCGAGATCAACGCGCTCGCTGCGACTCCTCAGATCAGCCGGCTGGGGCGGCCGCGCACCCGGATCGAGGACTACATCGAGGAGATCGACGGACAGTTGCGCCGAGCCGAATTGGTGAAGTTGCACCTGATGTCGGATGAGAACGGAGATGCGCCTATCACCAACCTTAATGACTGGGAAGGCGAGATCGTCAAGTACGAGATCGCACGCTCAGGGGCGCTCGCGTGGTACCGAAACCCGCCACGCCAGACCGCCGACTCGCTCGGAATCGCCTATCGCGATGAGACGACCGGCAACTGGCGTTCGATGCATCCGGACTTCATCTTCTTTCATGAGATCGAAGGTGAGCCTAAGGCGTCGATCGTGGACCCCCACGGCCACCACTTGGACGACTCACTGGTGAAGCTTCAGGCGCTCGCCAGATTTGCCGAGCAGCATGGTCATGCGTTCCATCGGATCGAAGCCTTGAGCAAAGTCGGTGACGTGATGAAGGTGCTGAACTTGCAGGACGAGAATGTGCGGTCCATCGTCATGAGCGGCGGTCGGACGGTGGACTGGTACTACAACTCCCAGTTTGCTGGTAACTATTACGCGGAAAACTGAGGGATCGCGCCCCTACCGGCTCTGGGCGGGGCCTGTCCGAGCTGCCGCACGTCAGGGCGTCACGCCAGTTCATCCGGGGAATCGCACGCCTCTCAAGTCGAGACGAGACCAGTCCGTAAGTGGTTGATAGTGGTATTGTGTGGTTGCCTAAGGCAATAGCCGAGGGAAGCGGTTCGTGTAGGAGGTCTCCGGAGCGTAAGTACCCCCTGTGGGCAGCTCCACCTAGCGGTTTCCAGCCTTGCGCGCCCATCACGCTCGAGAAGAACCTCACCCCACGGGTGGGGTTCTTCTCGTTGTCAGAGCATGAATACCTCGATCCGGTGTGCGATCTTCGCTCTCATCTGGCCACCGCGGCCCCAGGCCCATGCATGGATATCGGGGAGCCACAGCAGTGGATCGCTCGGGGAAGCATGGTGGTAGACGAACGGCGCATCGGCGCCCAAGGCGTCGCGGATCGTCCGATTATCCTCTCGATCCTGATTGCAGGATTCGATAAGGACCCGGCTCACCGCGAGCGTAGCCAAATCCCGGACAGCTGCCCCGAGAGTGAGATCGCGGGCGCTTCGTTCGGGCATCTTTCCCGACTTCACGACGTAGAGGCGACTGGCCGCGTCGAGCTTCGATACCTCGGTGACCAGCTTTGGCGCGTCCTTCTTGCTGACGGACTTCATGTGTATACGTGCGCTGCCTCGCGGACGCAGCGCTTCCACCTGCTTACGCAGCGCTGCGACATCTCCGCCGGCGACGGTGACAGCGCAGAGCATGTAGCCGTCACGCTTGGACTCGTCAATGAATGCGTGCACAAGCGGGGATCTTGTCAGTGAGGGGTGCAAAAGTGAGTCCGGGCGCCGAACCAGGTAGTCGCTGCGTCGGCGACAACAGCTCCCGACCTGGTGGCTTCCGGCCTACCCCCGCAGTTGCGGACTCTGTGAAGAACCGCGTCATCGGAAGCTGGCCTCCGCCAACTCGATGAGCTCTTCGAGGTCGAGGCGGTAGGCATCGAGAGAGTATCCCCGGCTTTTGGCACGAGTGGTGATGATCGGCCGGTAGGTGTCCAGCAGAAGTCGATAGAAGGGTAAACAGCGGTGATGAGAGTTGCCGTCGTCGCCGATCTCCTCCAGTCGTGGGCCGGTTTCCGACCATCTCCTCCCGCGCACCAGATACTGCACATATGACAGCAGCCGGCCTTCTAGCTCGTCGCTGATGTCGAATCCCTGGAACTGCAGCCGGTCGATGCGTTCTTCCCCGAGGACGGCTCGATCAGCGGGATTGAGCGCCTCGATGCTTGCGCTCAGGACACGGAACATGTCGAGCAAGTCCCATACCAAAGCGCATTCGGTGCGGGTGAGTTCTGGACCGACCGTAGCGAACACATCGCCGTACTCGCCGGCATACCCTTCCTCGAGAGCTTCGCTTCGTCGTGCGTAGTAGTCGGCCTCGTCCGGCACGAGAGCGGCCAGAATCCTCGACTGGCTCGCGAGCAGTAGCCGTTCGCTCATCGTCAGTGACTGAGGCACATCGCCACGACGCATCTCCACGTCGCGACCGAGCAACTGATCGATCTGGTCCCGCAACAATGCGCTGACGGTCGCGCCCTTGGATTGGGCCAGCGCCTCAAGCTCTTCTCGAGTCTCGTCGCTGACACGGAGCGTGAGGGTGGCCATCGGATCCTCCATGTAGTCTGAACTACAGATTAGAATACAGTATTCACTTCCGTAATACTGCATTACACCACCGCGTGCGTGGTGCCCCTGACGGCTGTGCTGTTTACCGATCGTCAAACAGGACGCTTGCGTGAGGACGTGGGGTTGGAACGTGCCCTCCCCTGGAGGCGAGCGGATGAAGTCTTGTTTAGCCGTGCTGGATGGGGGTCCGGGGTGGGTACCCTATGGCGGACTCGTGGGGCGTCACCGTGGTCTGCTCTCTCACGGGCAGGTGGAAGACGTTGTTTCGCAAGTCCTCCTTCTCGGAACATGGCCACGGGAAGACCAGCCCGACCGCGCCACCTGCGACGACGATGCTTCAACACTGGTGTCGGCAACTGATGGTTCAAAACGCGCGTTCTCGACGAGTCCTGAGACATCGATGGCTCGTGTTGTTCGCCCGACGCCGGTCGACAGTCGGGAGTACCCGCGGATCGAGAAAGCAACCTGGGCCGTTTTCCGACCAGGACGAGGCACCTCCTGCTCGCCCACAAAGCCCTAGGCCTGTCCCGCATTCCGGAGCAGGATCCGAGCCGGACCGCACTGACCTCGAACGAAAAACGTGCTGACACGGATGGGAAACCCCTGGTCACGTACTGATATGCCAGTGGGAAGTTCACGGGACAGCCGTCTTGTGGAAACTGCATAAATCACGCAAATCGGGCGCATTCGGTCAGCTGGGGGTTTGTCACTCCCGGTGTGTGCGCGGTCGGTGACGAGAATCGTCCTTCCCGCACCCTCTCCCACGAAAACGCACCTCAGCGCGTTTTCCGCTGCCGAACTGTCGGAGCACCCCCGGTAGGGCGCCCGGCGAGACTCTCGACCAGGACGACACCCGCCCCAATGCCGGGATGTGGCCTCTTCTGACCCCCGCACCGGCCGCGGCGCCGCTGCTCGCCGAGCCGGTGCGGACCCGGATCGAGGCGTCGGTGACCGCGGCGCGTTCCGCCGGCACCCGCCGCGCCTACACCGCCGCCTGGCGCCGCTTCACCAGCTGGTGCGGCGCCGAAGGCCACCCCGCGTTGCCGGCGCATCCGGCGACGGGGTCCGCGTATCTGGCTGTCGCCGCCGACACCCTCACCGAGGGGCGGCGGGCGTACGCGCCGTCGACCCTGGCCAAGTGGGTGGCGGCGATCGCGCACCAGCACCGCACCGCCGGCTACCCCTCCCCACCAGCCACGAGCTGGTGCGGGCCACCGTGGCCGGCATCCGCCGCGACTACGCCACCGCCGGCGAACGCTCCCGTACCCCACGCGCCCCGCTGCTCACCGCCGGCGAACGCCCC
>NZ_WVTE01000051.1:0-13746 GCF_009939605.1 Rhodococcus sp. YH1
TCAGGGCGGTGGCGTCGGCGATCGCGAACGGCACGTTCAGCATCTTCGCCAGCGTCTGCGCCAGGTACGTCTTCCCGCAGCCGGTGGGCCCGAGCAGCAGGATGTTCGACTTGGCCAGCTCGACCGAGGCCGGCTACGTCGGTGAGGACGTCGAGAACATCCTCCTCAAGCTCATCCAGGCGGCCGACTACGACGTCAAGCGCGCCGAGACCGGGATCATCTACATCGACGAGGTCGACAAGATCGCCCGCAAGAGCGAGAACCCGTCGATCACCCGCGACGTGTCCGGTGAGGGCGTCCAGCAGGCGCTGCTGAAGATCCTCGAGGGCACCCAGGCGTCGGTGCCGCCGCAGGGCGGACGCAAGCATCCGCACCAGGAATTCATCCAGATCGACACCACCAACGTGCTGTTCATCGTCGCCGGTGCGTTCGCCGGGCTCGAGAGGATCGTCTCGGACCGGGTCGGTAAGCGCGGAATCGGCTTCGGCGCCGAGGTGAAGTCCAAGGCCGAGATCGACACCACCGACCACTTCGCCGAGGTCATGCCCGAGGATCTGATCAAGTTCGGTCTCATTCCCGAGTTCATCGGCCGCCTGCCGGTCGTCGCCTCGGTGACGAACCTGGACAAGGATTCGCTGGTGCAGATCCTGTCGGAGCCGAAGAACGCGCTCGTCAAGCAGTACGTCCGGCTCTTCGAGATGGACGGGGTGGAGCTGGAGTTCACCCAGGACGGGCTGGAAGCTGTCGCCGATCAGGCGATCCTGCGTGGTACCGGTGCCCGCGGCCTGCGCGCCATCATGGAAGAGGTCCTGCTGCCGGTGATGTACGACATCCCGAGCCGCGACGACGTCGCCAAGGTGGTCGTCACCGCCGAAACCGTCAACGACAACGTGCTGCCGACTATCGTGCCGCGCAAACCCGAACGGGAGCGTCGCGACAAGACCGCCTGATCCGACCGCGTGAAAGGCCCCGGCATCCGTGCCGGGGCCTTCGCCGTAGGTGGGGTGCTTCCGCCGGAGCCTGCGACGCCGCGGTGGCCGCGACGCCACAGTGCCCGCGACGCCGCGGTGGCCGCGACGCCACAGTGCCCGCGACGCCACAGTGGCCGAATGTCACATCACGTCACTCGAAGCGACGTGATGTGACATTCGGCCACGTAAGCGGAGGTCAGATGCGGTTGCCGAGTTCGCGCAGCGGGGTGCGGAAGGTTTCCTTCGCCGACAGGGCGGACACGGCGCACACCAGGCAGGCGCCGGACGTCAGGAGGGCGACGGGCAGCCAGTTCGTCGGATCGCCGCCCATGAGCGCGGTGCCGATGGCGGGGGCGAAGCCGGCGATGGCGAAGCCGAGCTGGGTGCCGATCGCCATGCCGGAGTAGCGGACCTTGGTGTTGAACATCTCGGCGTAGAACGCCGGCCAGATCGCGTTGGGCGCGGCGTAGAGCAGGCCCATCAGGGCGATGCCGGCGGCGAAGATCAGCGCGACGTTGCCCGTGGAGATGGCCTGGAAGTACACGAAGATGAACACCGCCGAGCCGAGGACGCCGGTGACGAAGACGGGCTTACGGCCGACGCGATCCGACAAGGCGGCGAGGGCGGGCTGGCTGAACAAGGCGACGGCGTTGGCGGCGATCGCGACCCCCAGCATCGTCGACTTGGCGATGCCCACCTCGGCGCTGGTCGCGAACGCCAGGCCGAACACGGAGAAGATGGTGCTCACCACGGCGACGAAGGCGCAGAAGATCACCCGGGTCAGGTTGGCCGGATGGGTGCGCAGCAGGTCGGCGACCGGCAGCTTGGCGACCTCGTGGGACTTCTTGGTCTCCGCGAACTCCTCGGGCTCCTCGAGCTTGAGCCGCATGACGTACGCGGCGGCCAGCACGAACAGGCTGCCCCAGAACGGTACGCGCCAGCCCCAGCTGTAGAGGATGTCGTCGGGCATGGCCGCGACGGGCAGGAACACCAGGCTGGCGAGGATGAAGCCGGCCTGGGTGCCGTTGAGCGTCCAGCTCGCGAAGAATGCTCGACGGTTCTGCGGGGCGTGCTCGAGAGTCAGCGAGCTGGCGCCGGACTGCTCGCCGGCGGCGGAGATGCCCTGGAAGATTCGCATCAACACGAGCAGCGCGGGAGCGAGTACGCCGATCGACTCGGCGCTGGGGATCAGGCCGATGCCGAAGGTGGCGACGCCCATGAGGATGAGCGTGAACAGCATGACGTTCTTGCGTCCGACCCGGTCACCGAAGTGGCCGAGCACCACGGCGCCGAGCGGCCGCGCGACGTAGGCGACACCGAAGGTCGACAGGGACAGCAGCGCCGCGTGGCCGCTGTCGGGGAAGAACACGGTCGGGAAGATCAGGGCGGCGGCGGATGCGTAGATGTAGAAGTCGTAGTACTCGAGCATGCTGCCGAGGAAGGCCGACGACGCTGCGCGCTTGACCTTGGTGGTGTCGTGCGGGCGGGTTTCGGTCGTCATACCGGAATTCTCCGGCGTGTCGAGGGTGTGCGCGGTCATCGCGTCTCCTGTGCGGAAAAGGGGAGGGGATGTTCGAGATACGAACCCGGGTTCGTACTGCGTTGTCTCGAATGTAGGCGCCATCACACGGTGAACGCAAGATGTATGAACTAGATAGTTCATAAAATTTCGGAACGCGTCCCCGTGCGCATTCCCCCGAGGTCCCTCAGTCGGGCAGGGTCGTCAGGAACGCGACGAGGAGGTCGCCCAGCATCCTCCGATGCCTGGTCCGCAGCTCGTCCGCGGCGAGGTTCTGGTCGAACAGGGCCTGCCAGGTGTACCGGTTGGCGGTGCGGAAGACGCAGAAACTGCTGATCACCAGGTGGACGTCGAG
Source organism: Rhodococcus sp. YH1 (assembly GCF_009939605.1). Classification (NCBI taxonomy): domain Bacteria; kingdom Bacillati; phylum Actinomycetota; class Actinomycetes; order Mycobacteriales; family Nocardiaceae; genus Rhodococcus; species Rhodococcus sp. YH1. The sequence continues at coordinate 2,846 of NZ_WVTE01000051.1, forward strand.
GGCGTCGACGTCGTCGCGGAAGAGGCCGTCGGCCCGGCCGCGTTCGAGGATGCCGGTGAGCACGTCGACGGCGGGGGCGCCCAGGCCGGCGAGATGGGGAGACTGCCGGATGTGCTCGCCCCGGAGCATGTTCTCGTTGGCGACGATGCGGATGAAGTCGGGATGCTGGTCGTGGTGGTCGAACGTGGCCTCGGCCAGCACGCGGATGGCGTCGACGGGGCCGAGGTCTTCGAGGTCCAGCTCGCGCTCCTGGGCGCGGATCGTCCCGTAGGAACTCTCGAGGACGGCCCGGTAGAGGCCCTCCTTGTCGCCGAAGTAGTAATAGATCATCCGCTTGGTGGTCTGCGTGCGCTCGGCGATCTCGTCGACCCGGGCTCCCGACAGTCCCTTGTCCGCGAACTCCGCGGTGGCCACCTCGAGGATGTTCTCCCTGGTGAGGTCGCTGTTGCGGCGTCGTCGGCCGGTCGTCTGCTCGGGTGCCATGGCGCCACCCTATCGACCGGGGTCTTGTCTCCGTGCCGCCCGTGGCCGTACGCTATGGCTTGTAACTCACTAGTTCGTACATTGTGACGTGAAAGGCCCGCCATGACCGACTCGATTCTCTGCGGCCTCATCGGAACCGGCATCGGTGCCTCGCTGACACCCCCGATGCACGAGGAGGAGGGCGCGCGGCAGGGTCTGCGCTACGTCTACAAGATCATCGACCTCGACGAGCTGGGCCTCTCGGTCGCCGACCTGCCGCGGCTGCTGCGCACCGCGCGCGAGCTGGGCTTCCGGGGCCTGAACATCACCCATCCCTGCAAGCAGGCCGTCCTCGACCATCTCGACGACCTGTCGCCCGAGGCGAGCCGCCTCGGCGCCGTCAACACCGTGCTGTTCGACGGCGGGCGCGCGATCGGTCACAACACCGACTGGTCGGGCTTCGGCCGCAACTTCGACCGCGGACTCCCCGGCGTCGCGCTCGACGCGGTCGTCCAGCTCGGGGCCGGTGGGGCCGGGGCGGCGGTCGCGTACGCCGCGCTCACCCGCGGGGTGCGCGCGTTCACCGTCGTCGATCCCGACCTCGCGCGCGCCACCGCGCTGCGCGACACGCTCACCGTGCTGTTCCCGGACGTTGCCGTCTCGTCCGCGACGCCGGCCGAGCTGCCGCGGCTGCTGGCCGCCGCGGACGGCCTGATCCACGCGACGCCCGTCGGCATGGCCGCACATCCCGGAACGGCCTTCGACCCGGCACTGCTGCGCCCCGACCTGTGGGTCGCCGAGGTCGTCTACCGGCCCATCGAGACCGAACTCGTCCTGCGTGCCCGCGCACTCGGCGCCCCGACCCTCACCGGCGCGGGCATGGCCGTCTTCCAGGCTGTCGACGCATTCCGCATCTTCACCGGGGTGGAGCCCGACGCCGACCGCATGCTTGCCCACATGACGGCCCTGATCGAGGCGGAGCGGGTGCCGGCCTGATCTGTCCGTGGGGACGACGGCGCCGTGTCACCGCGGTCGGGACGACGGCGCCGAGTCACCGCGGTCGGGACGACGGCGCCGAATCACCGCCCGGCACGCGCAACATTGCGCAGGCGAGCTCGACGATCTCCGACTCGAAGGTGGACAGGTCGGTCGCGTCCCCGGCCTCGTGGGCGCGCTCCCACGAGGCGAACGAGCCGATGACGAAGCGCACCGTCAGCCCCACACGCCGACGGGCGTCGGCTTCGGGGAGGTCGAGACACTGCGCGATCGTCTCCAGCAGGGAGGCGAGGACGTTGAGCGACTCGTCGGACGGGTAGTAGTCGGCCTGGACGGCCCCCGGCTGGGGGACCGCCAGGAACACCAGGGGGGCGGTGGCGAGCCACTGCTCGTTGAAGCGAGCCCAGTAGCTGGGCCTCCCGCGGGCGATCTCGGTGACGAGCGGATGGACGTAGGCATAGACGAGCCGTTCGAGTGCCGGGGAGCCGTCGAGGTGGGCCGCGTCCGTCAGTGCCGCCCGCTGGGCGTTGACGCGCGGCGCGTGCCGGCTCCAGACCGCGTCGAGCAGTCCGTGCCACGAGCCGAAGTGATAGGCGATCGCCGAATTGTTGCGCTGACCGGCGGCTGTGACCACCTCGCGCGCCGAGACGCCGTGGATGCCGCGACGGGCGACGAGTTCCTCCGCGGCATCCAGCAGAGCGAGACGACCTGTTGACACTGCCATGCGCCCACTGTACTAAGAAGTTCGACTTTCCAATTAATAAGAACTTCTTAACGGAGGATTCCATGGGTCATCTCTCCTCCCGGAGCGTCCTCGTGGCGCTCGCGGTCACCTCGGTGCTGGCCGCCACGGCCTGCGCGGATTCCGAACCGGCCCCCGCTGTCGAGCGTTCCCCCGGCGCGCTGATCAGCACCCGGCCGCTGACGAGCGCGGCGGCGCTGCCCAGCGCGGCGCGCACGGAACTGATCACCTACCTCTCGGAGGACGCCACGGGACGCCCGATCCTCGTGTCGGGCACCGTTGCGATCCCGCGCGGCGACGCCCCCGGCGGAGGATGGCCGGTGATCAGCTGGGCGCACGGCACGACGGGTGTCGGAGATGCCTGCGCGCCCTCGGCCGACACGGTCGGCGGACCCGCCCACAGCTACCTCTCGCGGACCACCGCGATGCTCGATCGGTGGGTCGCCGACGGCTACGCCGTGGTCCAGACCGACTACGAGGGCCTCGGAACGCCGGGCGGACATCCCTACATGAACGGCGACAGCGCCGCGAACACGGTCGTCGACATCGTGCGTGCCGCACGCGAGGCCGAGCCCGGCATCGGAAACCGGTGGACGGTGATGGGGCACAGCCAGGGCGGGCATGCGGCCCTGTTCACCGCCGCCCAGGGCGCGGAGCGCGCTCCCGAACTGGAACTGCAGGGCGCGGTAGCGTTCGCGCCGGGAAGCCGGACGAGCGAGACCGCCGCCTACTTCGCAACCGGGGGCCCGGGGATCGCTCAGGCCCTGACCTTCCTGCCCGTCCTGTTGCTCGGCGCCGAGGCCGCCGACCCCGAGGTGTCCGCCGACGCGATGCTCACGGACGCGTCCCGTCCGCTGCTCGCGGCGGCGCGCACCGGGTGCATGGACGACGTGCGCAAGGTGGCCGCGACCGTTCCCGTGGACCAGGTGTTCGCGCCCGGTGCGGACGTCGGGCGCCTGACCGAATACTTCGCCACGCAGGAACTCGAGCAGCTCGCCCTCTCGGTGCCGACCCTCGTCGTGCAGGGCACCGCGGACGTGCTCGTGGCCCGGCAGGTCACCGACGAGGTGACGAAGACCCTGTGCGGCAACGGCTCCCCCCTTGCCTACCGGGTCTACGACGGTGCCGACCACCGCGGCGTGCTCGAGGTTTCCCACGACGACGTGCGGGCCTTCGTCGACGGGGTCCGCTCGGGCGACGCGCCCGAACAGGACTGCAGCTGAGCCGTTCCCGGGCCCCCGCTCATACGACGGATCCGGTGTAGACGTTCATCGAGTCGCCGCGGAGGAAACCGACCAGGGTCAGGCCGGACTCCGCGGCGAGATCGACCGCCAGCGACGAGGGGGCCGACACCGCTCCGAGCGCCGGGACGCCGGCCATCACGGCCTTCTGCACCAGCTCGAAAGAGGCCCGCCCGCTGACGACGAGGACGGTGTCCGGCAACGGGACCCGGTTCTCGGTCAGTGCCCAGCCGAGCACCTTGTCGACCGCGTTGTGCCGGCCCACGTCCTCCCGCAACGCCAGCAGGGTGCCGTCGGGGGTGAACAGCGCTGCGGCGTGCAAGCCCCCCGTGCTCTGGAAAACCTTCTGCCGCTGCCGCATTCGTGGTGGCATCGAGGCCAGCGCGCGGGCGGAGACCACGAAGCCGTCGGTCAGCGGGAACCGGGTGCGCCCGCGGATCCGGTCGAGGGACTCCTTCCCGCACACCCCGCACGCGGAGCTGGTGAGGAAGTTGCGGGCGCCCGCACCGTCGGGAACGGAGATCCCCGGCGCGAGGTGGACGTCGAGCACGTTGTAGGTGTTGGCGCCGCTGTCGTCGACGCCGTCGCAGTAGCGCACCACGGAGACGTCCTCGCGGCCGCCGACGATCCCCTCGGCGAGCAGGAATCCGTGGGCGAGTTCCACGTCGTGGCCCGGGGTGCGCATCGTGACCGTCAGGGCGCGGCCGTTGAGGCGGATCTCCAGCGGTTCCTCCACCGCGAGGCTGTCCGGTCGGCGTGCCTGCCCGTCCGCGGTGATCCGCAGGACGGGCCGGCGCGCGGTGACCCGCCCCATCAGTCGGCCCCGGCCCGCTCGAGTCGGACGACGATCGCCTTGGAGACCGGGGTGTTCGACTTCGTCGCGACGTGGTCGAGGGGGACCAGCGGATTGGTCTCCGGGTAGTAGGCGGCCGCGTTGCCGCGCGGGGTGCTGTACGCGATGATGCGGAAGTCGCGGACGCGACGCTCCTGCACCGCGCCGTCGGCGGGCCACTCGGACACGATGTCGACGAGGTCGCCGTCGGCGAATCCGAGTTCGGCGATGTCGTCCGTGTGGACGAACACGACCTTGCGGCCGTTCTTCACGCCGCGGTAGCGGTCGTCGAGCCCGTAGATGGTGGTGTTGTACTGATCGTGGCTGCGCAGCGTCTGCAGCACGAGCCGGCCCGGGGGAGTGGGCACCCACACCAGGTCGTTGACGCTGAAATTGGCCTTGCCGGTGTGCGTGCGGAATTCGCGGTTGTCGCGGGGCGGGTGCGGCAACTGGAACCCGTCGCGCCGGCGGACCTTGGTGTTGTAGTCCTCGCAGCCGGGCACGACCCGCCCGATCGAGTCGCGGATCAGGTCGTAGTTGCCCTCGAACGCCGACCAGCGGACCGGATGGTCGGGGCCGAACAGCTCGCGGGCGAGCCGGCAGACGATCGCGACCTCGCTGTGCAGCTGGTCGCCGACCGGCTGCAACCGGCCCCGTGACAGGTGCACCATGAACATCGAATCCTCCACGGAAACAAGCTGTTTGCCGCTCTCCTGGATGTCGAGGTCGGTGCGTCCGAGGGTGGGCAGGATCAGCGCTGTGCGCCCGTGCACGAGATGGCTGCGGTTGAGCTTGGTCGAGATCTGCACGGTCAGCTCGCAGCGGCGCAACGCCTCCTCGGTGGCGTGGGTGTCCGGGGTCGCGGCGACGAAGTTGCCGCCCATCGCCATGAAGAAGCTCGCCCGGCCGTCGCGCATCGCGCGGATCGCCTCGACGGTGTCGTACCCGTGCCTGCGCGGGCTCGTGATCCCGAACTCGAGGTCCAGCGCGGCGAGGAAGGACTCGGGCATCTTCTCCCAGATGCCCATCGTCCGGTCACCCTGCACGTTCGAATGCCCCCGCACCGGGCAGACCCCGGCCCCGGGCTTGCCGATCATCCCGCGCAGCAGCAGCAGGTTGACCGCCTCGGCGATGGTGGCGACGGCATGGGTGTGCTGAGTCAGGCCCATCGCCCAGCACGCCACGGTGCGTTGGGAGGTGGCCAGGTCCCGGGCGGTGGACCGCAGCTGCGCCTCGCTCAGCCCGGTGGCCTCGAGGACGGTGCCGAGGTCGACCGCGCGGACGTGCCGCTCGTAGTCGTCGAAGCCGGCGCAGTGGGCCTCGACGAAGGCCCGGTCGATCACGGTGCCGGGCGCGGCGTCCTCCGCCTCGAACAGCAGCCTGCCGAGCCCCTGGAACAGCGCCATGTCGCCACCGAGGCGGATCTGCAGGAACTCGTCGGCGATGTCCGTGCCGTGGCCGAGCACGCCGTCGACGCGCTGCGGGTCCTTGAACCGGAGCAGCCCCGCCTCGGGGAGCGGGTTGATCGCGATGATCTTGGCCCCGTTCTCCTTGGCCTTCACCAGGGTGGAGAGCATGCGCGGATGGTTGGTGCCCGGGTTCTGACCGGCGATGAGGATGAGGTCCGCGTGCTCGAGGTCCGGCACCGACACCGAGCCCTTGCCGATTCCGATGGTCTCGACGAGTGCGCTGCCGGAGGACTCGTGGCACATGTTGGAGCAGTCCGGCATGTTGTTGGTGCCGTAGCTGCGGATCAGCAGCTGGTAGAGGAACGCGGCCTCGTTGCTGGTGCGGCCCGACGTGTAGAAGACGGCGTGGTCCGGGGTGGGGAGCGCACGCAGGTGGTCGGCGATCAGCCGGTACGCGTCGTCCCAGTCGACGGGGGTGTAGTGGGTCGCGCCGGGGCGGAGGACCATCGGATGGGTCAGGCGGCCCTGCTGCCCGAGCCAGTAGCCGGTCTTCTCCGACAGTTCCGCGACGGAGTGACGGGCGAAGAACTCGGGCGTGACCGTCCGCAGGGTGGCTTCCTCGGCGACGGCCTTGGCGCCGTTCTCGCAGAACTCCGCGGGCTTGCGGTGGCCGGGCGTCTCGGGCCAGGCGCACCCCGGGCAGTCGAAACCGTGCCGCTGGTTGAGCCGCGGCAGCGTGGCCGCCGTGCGGGCCACGCCCATCTGCTCGTAGGCGCGTTTCAGCGACACCAGGACCGCCGGGACACCGGCGGCGTGGTCCTTGGGTCCGGTGACCTCGAGGTCGGATTCCACGATGTCGTGCAGCGGACCGTGTCGAGTCATGTGTCCATCCTCACCCGCGAGCGATGCGCATACCAGTTCGAACGCTACCGGTCGCCCCCGAGCGAGCGCTCGGCGGTGGGCAGTGCCGGGGGCGAGCCGCCGTTACACGAAGTTCACCGGCGGCTCCCACGCAGATTACACACTGGGTTCACTCTCAGATGACGGTGATTAACAACATAAGACAGTCACCGCGACACGTACGAGGGGCGATCCCTCGGGACTGAACAAGGTGGACACCTATGGAAGAGGCAATCGCTGCCGCCGACACCGCCTGGATTCTCGCGGCCTTCACGGCGGTCTCGCTGATGGTTCCCGGGCTGGCGCTGTTCTACGGCGGCATGGTGAGCGTCCGCAGCACGCTCAACATGATCATGATGACGTTCGCGGGCTTCGCGCTCGTCGGAGTTCTGTGGGTTCTGTTCGGCTACTCGGCGGTGCTCGGAAACTCGCTCGGCGGTGCCGGACTGCTCGGCAACCCCCTCGAGTATCTCGGGCTCGGCCAGCTGCTCGAGGCGCCGGCCGAACCGGGACTCCCGCCGGCGCTGATAGCCGGATTCCAGCTCTTGTTCGCGGGCATCACGGTCGCCCTCGTGTGCGGCGCCCTTGCCGACCGCATGAAGTTCTCGGCCTGGATGGTGTTCGCCGGGCTGTGGGCTGTGCTGGTGTACTTCCCCGTCGCGCACTGGGTCTTCGCGTTCGATTCCGAGGACGGGTCCGTCGTCGGCGGCTGGATCGCCAACACCCTCGGTGCGGTCGACTTCGCCGGCGGCACCGCCGTGCACATCAACGCCGGCATCGCGGCCCTCGCGGTCATCATCGTCCTGGGCAAGCGGCGCTCGTTCCTGAATCCGCCCCGCCCGCACAGCCTTCCGCTGACCGTTCTCGGTGCCGGCATCCTGTTCTTCGGCTGGTTCGGGTTCAACGGCGGTTCCGCGCTCGCCGCGGACAACAACGCCTCGGTCGTCGTGCTCAACACCATCGCTGCGTCGTGCGCCGGCATCTGTGGCTGGCTGATCGTCGAGAAGCTGCGGGAGGGTCACGCCACGACCCTCGGCGCCGCGTCCGGCCTCATCGCCGCGCTCGTCGCGATCACCCCGGCCTGCGGTGCCGTCTCGCCGCTCGGCGCACTGGTCGTCGGTGCCCTGGCCGGTGCGCTGTGCTGCTTCGCGATCTCGCTGAAGTTCCGCCTGGGCTACGACGACGCTCTCGACGTCGTCGGCATCCACCTCGTCGGCGGTGTTCTCGGCACGCTGCTCATCGGTTTCCTGGCGGTGCCGGAGGCTCCCAGCGGCGCGGCCGGGCTGTTCTACGGCGGCGGAATCGGCCTGCTCGGCACCCAGACCGTCGCGGTGCTCGCGGTGCTGGCCTACTCCTTCGTCGTCACCTGGATCATCGCCAAGGGTCTCGACCTGGTGATGGGCCTGCGCGTCGATCCGGAGGCCGAGTACGAGGGTCTCGACGTCGTCGTGCACGGCGAGACCGCCTACGTGCTCGACGCGGTGGGCTTCACCGGCACGTCCCGTACGGAGGCGGCGTCGGTCGCGGAGGCGGCGACGGCACTCACGTCCAAGGCGGCAGCCGAGAAGCTCTGACCGAGGACCGACAACGGGTGAGGCCCCCGCTACGGCGGGGGCCTCGTTCGTCGTCGAGCGGGAGATTCTCGCGACGAGGGGGCGGTTACCGCTGCCTGCACCCGCGATGCACCGCGGCGGTGTCCCTCTCGACGCGGAAACCCCCCCGCTCGTGGTGGAGAGCGGGATCAGTCCTGGTGTTTGTCCGGGTACGCGGTGACCGCGAGGAACCGGATGGGCAGGGTGACGAGCTCGTTCGGCCCGTGGATGCCCTCGCCGTCGAGCAGCAGGGCGTCGCCGGGTTGGAGCCGGTACTCGGATTCGCCGTGCCCGTAGACCATCTCGCCCTCGAGCATGTAGAGCAGCTCGGTCCCCGGATGCTGGAACAGCGGGAAGACCTCGCTCGCGTCGGTGAGCGTCACCAGCACGGGCTCGAGCCGCTTGTGCTGGCCCCGCAGCGTGCCGAGCAACTCGTAGTGGTGTCCGACGCGGGTGCCGCGGCCGACGATCTCCGCGCCCTGGCCGGCCTTGACGAACACCGCCTCGCGCTGCGCGTCGGCGCCGCGGAACAGCGACGTCACCGGTACGTCGAGACCTGCGGCCAGGCGGGCGAGGGTCGAGAGGCTGCACGACGTCTGGGCGTTCTCGATCTTCGACAGCATCGCCTTGGAGATGCCCACCTTCGCGGCCATGTCGCCCACGGAGAGCCCGCTGGCGATCCGCAACTTGCGGACCTCCTGTGCGATGGCGCGTTCCAGGTCCACCCCGGTCGGGGTGTCCCGCGGGACCTCCCGGCCCGGCGCGTCGTGCAGTACGGGGCGCTCGGGGCTGCTCATGTCCTCACTGTACGTGCTGTTTCCCGACAGTGGACGATCGTGCGAGGGGCAGGCACACGGAACGAGCGAATGTGCCTTACCGTCGGACAGGCCGACAGTAAGGCACATTCGCTCGGTGGAAGGCGGGCAGCGGCTCAGAAGCCCTGGCCGGGCACCCAGTTGGTGCCGGCCAGTGGCACCCGCGCCATGGCGGCCGACTCGATGGTCAGGGCCACGAGGTCCTGCGGCTCGAGGTTGCGCAGGTGCGACTTGCCGCAGGCGCGTGCGATGGTCTGGGCCTCCATGGTGAGCACGCGCAGGTAGTTCGCGAGGCGGCGGCCGCCCTCGACCGGATCGAACCGGGCCTGCAGGTCCGGATCCTGCGTGGTGATGCCGGCGGGGTCCTTGCCGTCCTGGAAGTCGTCGTAGAACCCGGCGGCCGAGCCGAGCTTCTCGTACTCCGCCTGGTACCGGGGGTTGTTGTCGCCCAACGCGATCAGCGCCGCGGTGCCGATGGCGACGGCGTCCGCGCCGAGGGCCATGGCCTTGGCGACGTCGGCGCCGGACCGGATGCCGCCGGAGACGACGAGCTGCACGCCACCGGGCGTGCGGTGCATTCCCATCTCCTGCAGCGCCTGCACGGCCTGGGGGATCGCGGCGAGGGTGGGAATGCCGACGTGCTCGATGAACACGTCCTGCGTGGCGGCCGTGCCACCCTGCATGCCGTCGACCACGACGACGTCGGCACCGGCCTTCACGGCGAGCTTGACGTCGTAGTAGGTGCGGGTTGCGCCGACCTTGACGTAGATCGGCTTCTCCCACCCGGTGATCTCGCGCAGTTCGATGATCTTGACGGCGAGGTCGTCCGGGCCGGTCCAGTCGGGGTGCCGGCACGCGCTGCGCTGGTCGATACCGACGGGCAGGGTGCGCATTCCGGCGACGCGCTCGGTGATCTTCTGCCCGAGCAGCATGCCGCCGCCGCCGGGCTTGGCGCCCTGGCCGAGGACGACCTCGATCGCGTCGGCCTTGCGCAGGTCGTCGGGGTTCATCCCGTAGCGCGACGGCAGGTACTGGTAGACGAGGTGCTTGGACTGACCGCGTTCCTCCGGCGTCATGCCGCCGTCGCCGGTGGTGGTGGACGTGCCGACCTCGCTGGCGCCGCGCCCGAGAGCCTCCTTCGCCCGCCCGGACAGCGCCCCGAAGCTCATGCCGGCGATGGTGACCGGGATGTCGAGGTGCAGCGGGTACTTCGCGTGCCGGTCGCCGAGGACCACGTCGGTCTCGCACTTCTCGCGGTAACCCTCGAGCGGGTACCGCGACATCGACGCGCCGAGGAACAGCAGGTCGTCGAAGTGCGGAAGCTTGCGCTTGGCGCCCCATCCGCGGATGTCGTAGATGCCGGTCTCGGCGGCACGCTGGATCTCGTGGATGACGTTGCGGTCGAAGGTGGCCGACTCACGAAGTCCGGGCTGGAAGGTCATGGGAGTCTCCTGGGATGCGGTGCGGGCGGTGCGATCAGTACGCCGAGGCGTTGTCGACGTGGAAGTGGTAGAGCCCGCGGGCGGAGCCGTAGCGGGTGAACTCGGCGGGGTCGGCGTCGAAGCCGGCCGCCCGGAGGAGTTCGCGCAGTTCCTCGAGGTGCTCGGGCCGCATCTCCTTCTTGACGCAGTCCGCACCGAGGGAGGCGACGGTGCCGCGGATGTAGATGCGCGCCTCGTACAACGAATCTCCGAGGGCCTCGCCGGCGTCGCCGAGGACGACGAGCCGTCCGGCCTGTCCCATGAAGGCACTCATGTGGCCGATGCTGCCGCCGACGACGATGTCGACGCCCTTCATGGAGATGCACGGCTTCGGCGACGACGTGACCGTCCTCAAGGGCATGGGCGATCCGGTGGCGCTGGCCGAGCGCTTCGGGATCCCGGCCGCCTCCGGCTGGCAGGGCGTCGGCCAC
>NZ_WVTE01000052.1:0-13726 GCF_009939605.1 Rhodococcus sp. YH1
CGAGCGGGTGGCCGAGATCGTCGGCGGCATCGCGGCCGGCTGCGTCCAGGCCGGTTGCGCGCTGCTCGGCGGCGAGACCGCCGAGCACCCCGGCGTGATGGCCGACGGGGACTACGACCTGTCCGCCACCGGTGTCGGCGTCGTCGAGGCCGACAGGCTGCTCGGACCCGACCGGGTGCGCCCGGGCGACGTGGTCATCGCCATGGGCTCGTCGGGCCTGCACTCCAACGGATACTCGCTGGCGCGCAAGGTCCTTCTCGACATCGGCAAGATGAGCCTGACGGCACACGTCGACGAGTTCAGCCGCACCCTCGGCGAGGAACTGCTCGAGCCGACCCGGATCTACGCGAAGGACTGCCTCGCGCTGGCCGCCGAGACCGAGGTCCGTACCTTCTGCCACGTCACCGGCGGGGGACTCGCGGGGAACCTGGCCCGCGTGATGCCGAAGGGACTCGTCGCCGAACTCGACCGCACCACGTGGAGCCCGGCTCCGGTGTTCGGGCTCATCGCCCAGCGCGGCCGCGTCGAGCGGGCCGAGATGGAGAAGACCTTCAACATGGGCGTCGGCATGGTCGCGATCGTCGCGCCCGAGGACGTCGACCGGGCCCTCGCGGTGCTCACCGCGCGGCACATCGACTGCTGGACCCTGGGCACCGTGCGCAAGTCGCAGGACCAGGACGACGTGCGGGCCGTGCTGGTGGGCGACCACCCGCGGTTCTGACCCGGCGCCGGCCCGAGTCCGGCATCCGGGAACGCCCCACCCCGGAACCTCTCCATACCCGAAACACGCAGCGCCCGGGCCGTTCAGGACGGCCCGGGCGCTGCGCGTCGTGGTGATGAAGAAGTTTTCGGGATCGCCTCACCGCCCGACCGGGTCCGCAGAGCTGTGCGGGATCCGGGCGGAGGGGAGGGGTGCCCAGCGGGAGGGGGGAGTCGGTGGTCCGACTCCCCCCTCCCGTGCGTGAGGCTCGGGTCAGCGACGCCAGTCGTCGTCGTAGTCGTCGTCCCAGGCGGAACGACCGTCCGGGCCGGAACGCTGGTCCGCGAAGACCTCGTCCCGGTGCGAGTTGGGTGTACCGCCAGACAATTCCCGCTGGAGGCTCTCGAAGTCGGTGGCCGGTGAGCTGTACTTGAGCTCCCGTGCAACCTTGGTCTGCTTTGCCTTAGCCCGGCCGCGGCCCATGGCTAACCCCCTCGCGCCTTGACGGGGCGGCCTGGGGAATTTGGCGGCCCCGGTTAATTGAGTATTTTCCTGGCCACCACTCTAGCGTGCAAAAGTCGGTTCCGCCTCCACACACCTGGTTGCGGCAGTGTCCGATTGGTCTCACCCACAGGCGACCTGGGCAAATGCGGTGCCGGTGGCGCTCAGAGCACCCCGGGGATCGCCCGCACCGTGCCGACCCGGATGCCGCCGCCGAGCACCGGCTGCGAGGCGAGCTCCGCGTGGTCCTCGGACCATGTCACGCCGAGGTGGTGCAGCAGGGCGGCCGTGAGGGGGAGCCGGGCCCGCTCGTGGCCGTCGTCGATCTTGAGGGCGAACGCGGTGCCGTCCGGCAGGGCGCCCGCGTGCACGCCGTCCGCGCCGGCCTTGCACAGCAGCCCCGGCACCGCGGGTATCAGCCGGGCGTCGTCCTTGCCGCTGCCCGAGACGAGGCGCGGATGACGCCGGATCGCGTCGGCGACGGCCCGTTCCGGCGTCCCGGGCGCGGCCGTCGCCAGCCGCGAATAGGCGCGGGCGAGGTTGAACAGCGGTAGCGGCACGATCGGCAGTCCGCACCCGTCGATTCCGAGATCGGTGTCCTCCACGTCCCCGGCGAGCTCGAGGATCGTCTCGAGCACGGCCTGCTGCAGCGGATGGGCGGAGTCGAGGTAGCCCGGCTCGTCCTGCTCGGCGCGGACGGGCCAGCCGTTCGCGGCGCACGTCGCGAGCATCGCCGCGTGCTTGCCGGAGCAGTTCATGTACACCGTCCGCCGTGGGCGGCCGGCCGCGACGATCGTCGCGCGGGCCGGTTCGTTGCCCGGCAGGTCCGGCGGGCACTGCAGGTCGTCCTCGGTGAACCCGTGCCCGGCGAGCAGCGCGTGCACGAGCCGGACGTGATCCTCCTCGCCCTCGTGGGAGGCCGTCGCGATGGCCAGTTCCTCCGTCGAGCTGGGCACGAATCCGTGGCGCAGCAGGGCCACCGCCTGCAGCGGCTTGTTCGACGAACGCGGGTAGACGGGCGTGTGGATCTCTCCGAGGGCGATCCGCACCTCACCGTCCGGCCCGACCACGACGAGCGAGCCGCGGTGCACGCATTCGCGGAATCCGGACCGCACCACTTCCACGAGTTCGACGCTCAATACTCCACCTGCACCTCTCGTCCGGCGACTCGTCTGCGAGCCTTGTCGGCGACACTAGGGGACAAGTCGGCCTGCCGTTCGAGCATCACCGCGATCCGCGCCGGGTCCCGGCCGGTGAACAGCTCCCGCACGGTCACCCCGTGCTCGGGCACGTGCACGACGGTGATCCCGTCGCCCGCCTCGACCGGGCCCTCGACGATCACCTTCAGGTACGCGCCGGTGTCGCCGCGGGCCGCGAACCGCTTCACCCAGCCCGGTTCCTGCGCCCACACCCCGAACGTGCCGCACGGGGTGCGCGGTCCGGTGACCTCGAGGAGCAGGCCGGCGGAGCCGATCCGCCAGCGCTCGCCGATCACGGCATCCGACGTGGCGATCCCGCTCACGCGCAGGTTCTCGCCGAACCAACCCGCGGGCAGTTCGCGGCCGAGCTCGTCGGCCCAGCGGCGCACCTCGTCCTCGGCGTACGCGTAGACGGCCTTGTGGCGGCCGCCGTGGTGGGCGGTGTCGCACTGCCGGTCGCCGTGCAGGCCGAGCTGCCGGACCGGCACGGGCCCGGGCACGGGCCGCTTGTCGATGGCGGTGTACGGAACGCGGCGGGTGCCGCTGTGGCGGACGGCGTGCACCACGCAGACCGCCTCGACCCGGCCGGTCGGGACGTACGGGTGGCTCACCGCCCGCGGAGCCGTTCCACGGCGAGCCGGCCGGCCTGCACGGCGGCGTCGTCGGGCACCGAGTCCGGATCGATCGCCGCGGCGCAGGGTCCGGCGACGAGCGCCGTACCGACGGGAACGTTCCGCTTGACGAGGGCCAGCGCGACGGGACCGAGCTCGAAGTGGTCGACGACGGTGCCCACCCGGCCGACGGCGCGACCGTCGGCGGTCACCGGGTCGCCGGGTTCGGGCCGGCCCTCGGCGGAACCGTCGAGGTGCAGCAGGACGAGGTGCCGGGGCGGCTTGCCGAGGTTGTGCACCCGCGCGACGGTCTCCTGCCCCCGGTAGCAGCCCTTGTCGAGATGGACGGCGCCGCGCTCGGCCGGGCCGCCGATCCAGCGGGCCTCGTGCGGGATGGTGCGCTCGTCGGTGTCGAGGCCGATGCGCGGGCGCAGCGAGACGACCCGCAGCGCCTCGAACGCCCAGGTGCCCGCCGGGCGGGCACCGGCGTCGACGAGGGCGGTGAACACGTCGGCGAGCCGTTCCCGGGGTACGAGAAGGTCCCAGGCGTCGTCGGTGGGCCAGGGCATGCGCCGGACGAGCCCGCCCCCGGGCAGCGCGGCCGCGGCGTAGACGTCGGCGGGCAGGGCGTCGATGCCCAGCGCGGCCAGGACGGCGGCATCGCCGGCGTGCGGACCGAGCAGGGTGAGCACGGCCAGTTCGTTGCCGTCCCGCGGCTCGGCCTTGGACCAGAACACCATCTTGGTGAGGAACGCGAGCAGGTCCGGTCCACGCTGCGGCTCGGTGTCGATCCAGGTGACGCCGTCGAGATCGGTCTGCACGAAGTGGTGCTCGACGCGGCCCTGCGCATCGAGGCTGAGGTTCTCCGCCGAGGTGCCGTCGCGCAGCTGCGCGACGTGCTGGCTCGAGATGGTGTGCAGCCAGCTCAGGCGCTCCTCGCCGGGAACGGCGACGACGAACCGGGTCGAGCGGTCGACGACGGCCACGCCGGTGAGGGCGGCGCGCTGTTCACCGAACGGGTCGCCGTAGTGCCACGGCAGTCCCGCGTCGGGGGTGCCGGCCGGCGCAGGGACGGCGCCGGGGCGGGCAAGGAGTGGGCTGTCGGTCACGGAGGGAGTGTCGGCCACGACACCAGTCTAGGAGCGCGGGTCTGTACCGGGAGGAATGGATAGGGTGTGCGCATGGCTGAGCGGGTGCTGGTGACGCTGGACGGCGAGGTTCGGGACGCGGATGTGCCGCTGCTGCACGCGGACGACATCGGGGTGCTGCGCGGCGACGGGGTGTTCGAGACGCTCCTCGTGCGTGGCGGGCGGGCACGCACCGTCGAACAGCACCTGAGCCGGCTCGTGTCGTCCGCCGCGGCGGCGGGACTGCCGGCCCCCGAGCGCGACGACTGGCGGCTGGCGATCGAGGTCGCGATCGAGCAGTGGGACGCGGAGCGGGAGGGGGCGTTGCGCCTGGTGTACACCCGCGGCCGGGAGGGCGGGAGTGAACCGACCGCGTTCCTGTTGCTGACGCCGGTGGCCGAACGGGTGTACAAGGCCCGCAAGGACGGGGTGTCCGTGGTGACGCTCGAGCGCGGATACTCGGTGGATCTCGCGTCGAAGGCGCCGTGGCAGCTGCTCGGGGCCAAGACCCTGTCCTACGCGACGAACATGGCGGCGCTGCGGCACGCCGAGTCGCTCGGCGCCGACGATGTGATCTACATCAGCAGCGAGGGGTACGTGTTGGAGGGGCCACGTTCGTCGGTCCTCATTGCGCGCGGCCGCACGCTCATCACTCCGCCGCCGGAGCAGGGGATCCTGCCCGGCACCACGCAGCAGGCGCTGTTCGACGTCGCGGGCGACCACAATTTCGTGGTGCGGTACGAGCCGGTCCGTCCTGCGGATCTTGTTGTGGCGGAAGGTGTTTGGCTCGTCTCGAGCGTCGCTCTGGCGGCGCGGGTGCACACCCTCGACGGGCACGCCCTGTCCCGCCGTGCCCTGGTCGGTGAGGTAGAGGCGTTGGTGGACGCCGCGGTCGAGTGAGCGCCGCCGCGGCCCGGCCGGGGGCGTGCCGCTCGCGCGATCGGAAGCATGTGTCGGTCGACACCGTCGACGCTTCTGTCCACTTCTACTACTGTTAGTAGTAACAAGGTCTCCGGCGCGTGCGGCGGATGGTCCCTTGTGCACAGAGTCCGAGGCCCCGAGCCCGCGCCCCGGATTCGGAACCTGTCCCTGGGCGTCACCTCGGAGTAGCCATGGATGTGTTGGACCTGTCCCGGTGGCAGTTCGGCATCACCACCGTCTATCACTTCATCCTCGTCCCGCTGACCATCGGTCTCGCCCCGCTCATCGCGATCATGCAGACCATGTGGGTGGTCACGAAGAAGGACCACTGGTACCGCCTGACGAAGTTCTTCGGCAAGCTCTTCCTCATCAACTTCGCTCTCGGCGTGGCCACCGGCATCGTCCAGGAGTTCCAGTTCGGCATGAACTGGAGCGAATACTCCCGCTTCGTCGGGGACGTCTTCGGCGCCCCGCTGGCGCTCGAGGGCCTGGTGGCGTTCTTCCTCGAGTCGACCTTCCTGGGCCTGTGGATCTTCGGATGGGGCCGGCTGCCGAAACTGCTCCACCTGGCGACGATCTGGCTGGTCGCGATCGGCGTGAACGCCTCCGCGTACTTCATCATCTCTGCCAACTCGTTCATGCAGCACCCCGTCGGTGCGACGTACAACCCCGAGACCGGGCGTGCGGAGCTGACGAGCATCTGGGAACTGCTGACCAACAACACCGCGCTCGCGGCGTTCCCCCACACCGTCGCCGGGGCGTTCCTCACCGCCGGCACCTTCGTCGCGGGCATCGCCGGCTGGTGGATGGTGCGCAACATGCGGCGCGCCGCGCAGGCCGAGCCGGTCGAGGCCGACCGGCTCGAGGGTGAGGCCCGCGGGATGTTCCGCCCCGCCGCCCGCCTCGGCATGCTGGTCATGATCGTCTCCGGTGTCGCGCTCTTCGTCAGTGGCGACATCCAGGCGAAGCTCATGTTCGAACAGCAGCCGATGAAGATGGCGTCGGCGGAGTCGTTGTGCCACACCGAGACGGACCCCAAGTTCTCGGTCCTGACGATCGGCACGCACAACAACTGCGACGGTGTCATCCACGTCCTCGAGGTGCCGTTCGTGCTGCCGTACCTCGCGCAGGGCGAGTTCACCGGCGTCACCCTGCAGGGCGTCGAAGACCTGCAGGACCAGTACGAGGAGCAGTTCGGCCCCGGCAACTACCGGCCCAACCTGTTCGTCACCTACTGGTCGTTCCGCGCCATGATCGGCCTGGCCGCCGGCTCGGCCGCGCTGGCCCTGGCCGGGCTGTGGGTCACCCGCCGCGGCCGCGTCCCCGACCAGAAGTGGTTCGGCTGGTTGAGCATCCTCGCCATCCCCACGCCGTTCCTGGCCAACAGCGCCGGCTGGATCTTCACGGAGATGGGACGCCAGCCGTGGGTCGTGCACCCCAACCCGACGGGCGTGGACATGATCCGGCTCACCGTCGACCAGGGCGTGTCGAACAGCTCGTCCGGCGCCGTGATCGCCTCGCTGGTGGCCTTCACCGTCGTCTACGGCGCGCTCGGCGTCGTGTGGTTCTGGCTGATCCGCCGCTACACCATCGAGGGCCCGTTGCCGCACGACGCCCACCCGCCGGGTGAGCACGACGACGAACCCGACGACACCGGCCGGCCCAAGCAGCTGTCCTTCGCGTACTAGGAGATCGGTCATGGGACTTCAAGAGGTCTGGTTCGTCCTGATCGCGGTGCTGTTCACCGGGTACTTCGTGCTCGAGGGTTTCGACTTCGGTGTCGGCATGCTGATGCCGGTGCTCGGCCGGGGCCGCACCGAGACGGCCGACACCCGCCGCCGGGTGTTGCTCAACACCATCGGACCGGTGTGGGACGGCAACGAGGTGTGGCTGCTCACCGCGGGCGGCGCGATGTTCGCCGCGTTCCCCGAGTGGTACGCGACCCTGTTCTCCGGGTTCTACCTGCCGCTGCTGCTGATCCTGCTCGGCCTCATCGTCCGGGTCGTGGCGATCGAGTACCGCGGCAAGATCGACGACCCCACCTGGCGGCGGCGCTGCGACTGGGGCATCGTCTTCGGCTCCTGGGTGCCGGCCGTGCTGTGGGGCGTGGCGTTCGCGAACATCGTCCGCGGCGTCGCCATCGACGAGAACAAGCAGTACATCGGTGGCTTCTTCGACCTGCTGAACCCGTACGCGCTGCTCGGCGGCGCGACCACCGCACTGGTGTTCGCGCTGCACGGCGCGGTCTTCATCGCCCTGAAGTCCGCCGACGAGGTGCGCGAGGACGCCGTGAAACTCGCCGCCCGGCTCGCCGTTCCGGCGGTCGTCGTGGCCGGTGTCTTCGTGGTGTGGACGCAACTCGCCTACGGCAAGACCTGGACGTGGCTCGTCGTCGGCGCCGCGGCGGCCGCGCTGCTCGCCGTCGTCGCCCTCACCCGCGCGGAGCGCGAGGGCTGGGCGTTCGTGTTCACCACCGTCGCGATCGTCGGCACCGTCGTCCTGTTGTTCGGCTCGCTGTTCCCGAACGTCATGCCGTCCACGCTCGGCGACACCCTGTCGCTGACGATCGAGAACGCGTCGTCGAGCCCGTACACGCTGAAGGTCATGACGTGGGCCGCGGTGATCGTCACCCCGGTGGTCCTGATCTACCAGGGGTGGACGTACTGGGTGTTCCGCCAGCGCATCTCCACCAAGCACATCCCGAAGTCCATCGGCCTGTCGCTCGGGACGAAATGACCGCGCCCGCCGACGCCCCGGTGCGTCCGTTCGGCTCCGCCCCCGGAGCGTCGGACGCGCCGCGGCGTCGCGGGCCGATCGACCCACGGTTGTGGCGTTACTCCGCCACCGCCCGCGGCTATCTGGCGCTCGCCGTCGTCACGGCCTCGATCAACGTCGCGATGATCGTCGTGTCCGCACTCGCGATCGGTGCGGTCCTCGCCGGGGTGCTCACCACCGGCTCCACCGACCTCGGCGCATGGCGGACCGAACTGCTGACGCTGGCCGCGGCCGTCACCGTCCGGACCCTCGTCACGTGGGTGCAGTCCCGGTTCGCGCACCGCTCGGCGAGCCGGGTCGTCGCCGAACTCGAGCACGAGGTGCTCGCGGCGGCGACCCGGTTGCCGCCGCGCGAACTCGAACCACGCCGCGACGAGATCGCCACCGTCCTCACCCGCGGGCTCGGCGGGCTCTCCGAGTACCTCACCGGGTACGTGCCGGCCCTGCTGCTCGCCGTCACGCTCACCCCGATCACCGTGGTGGTCATCGCCTTCCAGGACCTCACCTCGGCGATCATCGTCGTCGTGACGCTGCCGCTCATCCCGGCGTTCATGATCCTCATCGGGCTGCTGACCAAGGGCAAGGCCGACCGCACGCTGCGCACCATGACGACGCTGTCGGCCCAGCTGCTCGACCTGATCGCCGGTCTGCCCACGCTGCGCGCGCTCGGCCGCGAGCAGGGGCCGGCGCAGAAGGTGCGCGAACTCGGCGACGACCACCGCCGCACGACCATGTCGGCGCTGCGCGTGGCCTTCCTGTCCGGCACCGTGCTCGAATGGCTCGCCACCCTGTCCGTCGCGCTGATCGCGGTGAGCATCGGCCTGCGCCTCGTCTACGGCGACATGGCCCTCGAGGCGGGCATCGTCGCGCTGATCCTCGCCCCCGAGGCGTATCTGCCGCTGCGCACGGTGGGCGCGAAGTTCCACGCTGCCGAGGACGGCAAGGCCGCCGCCGAGCGCGCCTTCACGATCCTCGACCGTGCCCCCGCGACCACCGCGGTGTCGGAGAGCGCCGAATTCGATGCCACCGCAGCCGAACTGACGTTGACCGGCCTCAGCGTCGCGAGCCGCGACGGCTACGCCCCGTTCCGGCTCGACGCCGTGTGCCGGCCGGGCGCCGTGACCGTGCTGACCGGAGCGAACGGCTCGGGCAAGTCGACGGCGCTGCTCGCCGTCCTCGGCCTCGCCGCGCCGGTGGAGGGCCGCGTCGAGGTCGGTGGCCGTCCCGTGGTGGCCGACGACGCGTGGTGGGGGCAGGTGGCGTGGCTGCCCCAGCGGCCCGTGCTGCTCCCCGGTACGCTGGCCGACAACCTGCGCCTCACCGGCGTGGACCTCACCACCGCCGGGATCGACGACATCTGTGCGGCAACGGGATTCGACGAGGTGCTCGAGGAGCTCCCGGACGGCTGGGACACCGTCGTCGGCGCCGGCGGCAGCGGGCTGTCGCTCGGGCAGCGGCAACGGCTCGCCCTCGTCCGCACCCTCGCCGCGGACCGGCCCGTGCTGCTGCTGGACGAGCCGACCGCCCACCTCGACGACGCGACGGAAACCACGGTCCTGGCGACGGTGCGGGACCTGGCCCGTCGCGGACGCACCGTGGTGATCGTCGCGCACCGCCCGAGCATCCTGGCGATCGCCGACACCGTCGTCCGGGTCTGCTCCCACAGCGACGCGACCTCCGGCACGGGGGAGCGGTGATGAACGATCTGCGTCGCGCGATGGCGCTGCTCGAACTGCGCCCCGGCCGGGTCGCCGCCGCCGTCGCCGCCGGCGTCGCCACCCTGGGCAGCGCCCTGGCGCTGGCGGGCCTGTCGGCCTGGCTGATCATCCGTGCGTGGCAGATGCCGCCGGTGCTGGACCTGACGGTCGCCGTCGTCGCGGTGCGGGCCCTGGGCATCTCCCGCGGCCTGTTCCGCTATCTCGAGCGGCTCGCCGGCCACGACACCGCGCTGCGCGGCACCACCGCCGCTCGCACCCGGCTCTACCGGCGCCTCGCCGACGGCGACCCGGTCGCCTCCGCCGGCCTGCGCCGCGGGGACCTGCTCGCCCGCACCGGCGCCGACGTCGACGCCCTCGGGGACGTGGTGGTCCGGGCGCTGGTGCCCATCGCCGTCGCCGCGGTCCTCGCCCTCGCCGCCGTCGGCTGGCTCGCCCTGATCTCCCCGGCCGCGGCGGCGGTCCTCGCCGTCGCGCTGCTCGTCACCGGCGTCGCGGCCCCGTGGCTGTCCGCCCGCGCCGCGGCCCGCGCCGAGGCCGACAGCGCCGCCGCCCGCGTCCGGTTCTCCCGCGACGCGGTCACCGCGCTCGACCACGCCGCCGAGCTGCGGGTCGCGGGCCTGCTCCCGCAGGCCGTCGGCCGGGCGCACCGCGCGGGCGTGGACGCGGTGCGGGCCACCGACCGCGCGGCCGTCCCCGCCGCGTACGCGGAGGCCGCCACCCCCCTCGCGGTCGGGGCGAGCGTCCTGGGGTCGCTGCTCGTCGGCATCGCGGTCTTCGCCGAGGGCGGGATGAGCCCGATGTCCCTCGGGATCCTCGTGTTGCTGCCCCTGTCCGCGTTCGAAGCCGGCGCGGCGCTGCCCGGCGCGGCCGTCACCCTCACCCGCGCCCGGATCGCGGCGCGCCGCGTCGTCGACCTGCTCGACCGCGCCGACCGGCCGGTGCCGCACGGCACCCGGCCCGTCGCGGAACCGTGCCACCTGCGTGCCGTCGATCTGCGCAGCGGCTGGCCCGGCGGACGGGACGCCGGGCCCCTCACGCTCGACCTGCCACCCGGCGCGCGCGTCGCCCTCGTCGGGAGCAGCGGCAGCGGCAAGACCAGCACACTGATGACCCTCGCGGGGTTGCTCGAGCCCGTCGCCGGGACGGTCACCCTCGGCGGCGTGCCGCTCGCCGAGCTCGAACCGGCTGCCCTGCGGCAGAAGGCCGGATTCTTCGCCGAGGACGCCCACCTGTTCGAGACGTCCGTGCTGGAGAACTTGCGGGTGGCCCGCGGCGACCTCACCGAGGCCGAGGCGCTGGACGTGCTCGGCGACGTCGGGCTGGGGGAGTGGGTGGCCGGGCTTCCCGACGGACTGCACAGCACCCTGGCCGGCGGTGCGCGGGCTGTCTCCGGGGGCCAGCGGCGCCGGTTGCTGCTCGCGCGGGCCCTCGTGTCCCCCGCACGGGTGCTGCTGCTCGACGAGCCGACCGAGCATCTCGACGCCGTCGACGGTGCGCAGTTGCAGCGGCTGCTGCTGGACCGGGACGCCGGATTCGTCGCGCCCGAGCGCACCGTCGTCGTCGTCACGCACCAACTGCCCGGCGACACCGCGGCCGACCTCGTCGTTCGCCTGGGGAAAAACTCGTTGCCCGCGGTCTGAGCGGGGCGTACTTTCGGGCGTACACGAGAAAGGAGGTGGTCTGAATTGAAGTATCGGACACGTGAGGTGGCTGCGCGCTAGCCGCTGTCATCGACGACGGGATTGTCGACCGCTGCAGCGGCCGGCGAATACCACGCAGTCACCCGGCCCCCGAGCCTCCCGGTCCGTCCGACCGGGAATCGCCGAGACGATCCGTCCCGGCGTAGCGCTCGGGGGCCGTTCGCGTCCGTCGCTCGAGGGCCGTTCGCGTCCGTGGGCGGAGGCCGTGCACGGGCCGCGCGACCACGTCCCTCGGCTCGGGGACCGGCGGAACGGGCCGCGTGCCCGGAGGGCGGTTCCGAAGGAGTGCCGGGCGGTCAGCCGATGTAGCGTGCCAGCCGCGCGGACATGTGCGGCTGCAGTTCCCCGTCCGCGGTGACGCGTTCCTCGACGTAGGCGAGATCGCCGCCCTCGACGATGCCGTACAGGCGCTTGGCGCCGCCGACCACCTCGCCGGACTGGCTTCGGATCACCACGTCGGTCGCCAGCTCCCAGGACGACTGGGTCAGGGCGGTGCCGTAGTACAGCTCGACGACGCCGGAGCTGTGATTGAGGAGCAGCTCGAGGGTTTCCGGATCCTCGCTGCCGGGCGCGCCGGTGCCGGAGACCCGCCAGAATCCGCTCTCCCGCCGGTCCGGGCCGCGGTAACCGCCCTCCTCGTCGAGGCGCCACGAACGGGCCTCCCACACGAGGTAGTTGCCGCCGTCGTGGGTGACCACGATCTGCTGGCCGAAGCGGTAGTCGCCGGTGCGAGGATCGTTGCCCTCGCCCTCGCCGCGCCACACGCCCACCATGGGCAGCAGCGCCAACAGCTCCGGATGCATGTCCGGGCCGAGGCGCAGGTTTGCGGTGTCGTCGGGGACGGGCAGGCCGCTCAGGATCGGGACGTTCTTGTCGGCAGTCGCCTTGGCCCGTTCGAGGGCGTCCGCGACCGCCTTGTCGCCGCTCCCGCGGACGACCTCCCGTTCCTCACCGGACTCGGCACTCACGGCTGATCGGTCACCAGACGGTAGAGGACGTACACCGCGAACCACGTGATGAGCACGGCCGCCAGGACAAGGAGAGCTTCGAAGAAGATGACCACGGCCATATCCTAGACGGCGCCCGGAGAGCGCGAAAACCGACGTCCCCACCGGGCGCGCAGTGCGGCGCGCGGGATAGTACCGTGCAGTGGGCCGTGTGGGCCCTTTCGTCCGGAAAGTCCGACTCGGAGGTCGTGTGCGCCCCATCCGTCTGCTGCTGCCGGTTGTTGCGGCGCTCGCGACCCTGTCCCTGACCGTGCCCGTCGCGGTCGCCGCCCCCGGGACGGGGTCGAGCAGCGGTTCGTCCGGGCCCGCCGTCCACCCCGACAACTACGCCCTGGAGTGCCCCGACCTGCTGATCGTCGCGGTCTCCGGCGCCACCGACTCCGAGGCCGGCCGCGATCCCGTGGTCGAGGAGTCGCGGCAGCTGTGGTCGAACTGGGTGGGCAACGTGACGGTCCCGGCCGGCGAGGCCACCGCGGACCGTCCGGGCTCGATCGGCTGGATGTACGTGCCGTACCCGGCCACCTACGGCCTGGGCCTGTTCGAGGACGTGCCGACCTATCAGGACTCGGTGGCGGCGGGCGTCGCGTCGACCAACCGCATCCTCGACGAACGCAAGAGCGCCTGCGGGGAGCGCACCCGGTTCGCGCTCGTCGGCTACAGCGTCGGCGCCGAGGTGATCGAACGGGTGAGCCGCGAACTCGGGCACCGGCCCGCCGACGCCCACGTCGCACCGGACGACATCGCGGGGGTCGTCCTCGTCGGTGACCCGTACCGGCCGGCGGGGGTCGACTCGATGGGCGAGCCCGGTCCGCCCGGTGGCGGGTTCATGTCCTCGGAACCCGCCGACTACGGGGCGCTGGCCGACCGGGTCGTGTACTCGTGCCGGCGTTACGACGTCGCGTGCGACGCACCCGAGGACATCGCGGTGCTCGAACTGGTCCTCGGCGTGCTCGGACAGATGCGGTTCACGCTGCTGAACCCGTTGCAGACCGTCGGCGACCTGGGCGGTGCGCTGGCGGTGACGGCGGCCCGCGCGGCCGCCCACATCGTCACCCGCGACGACTGGTGGGAGTCCGACGAATCCCTCCTCGACGTGCTGCGCAAGGTCGTCGACACGACGTACCCGGTGGACCCGAGCGCCGATGTGAGCCCCGAACGGATGCGGGAGATTCTCGACTGGGCCTTGGGACCGGGCCGGCCGGTCGTGGTGGAGAAGCTGCGCGCCGAGGGAGCCGGCTTCGCCGACGACAACAGCGGCATCGTCGACCTGTTCCTCGAGCCGTACCTCCTGCTGGGCTTCATCCAGCACATCGGCTACTGGAACACGAACCCGCACGATCCCTGGTACTCGGACAGTGAGCGGATCGTCGACTGGATCGTCGCGCTCGCCGACGCCGAACGGACGGACCGGCAGCCGCAGAACTGACCACGGACGACGGCGGGCCCGTTCCCGGAGGAACGGGCACG
>NZ_WVTE01000053.1:0-13447 GCF_009939605.1 Rhodococcus sp. YH1
GACGCCGCGATGGACAGGAAGCGCCCGTCCTGGGCCTCGTAGATGCCCCGCGGCGACGCCGCGCCGGTGGCGTTGCCGATGCGCTGCTGGATCTCGCCGAGCGCGGTGTAGCGCAGGAACATGTCACCGATGATGAACATCAGCGGCTCGTACAGCGCGACGTCGACGACGTCGCCCTGCCCCGTCCGCTCCCGCTTGTACAACGACATCGCGACGCCCATCGCGGCGGACAGCCCGGCGATGGAATCGGCGAACCCGAACGGCGGGGAGGTCGGCGGCGAGTCCGGCCAGCCGTTGACGTGCGCGAAACCGCTGGCCGTCTCGGCGACGGTGCCGAATCCCGGCAGGCTGCGATTGGGTCCGGTCTGCCCGAACCCGGACACCCGGGCCAGCACGAGCCCCGGGTTGTCCGCGCTCAGCACGTCGTAGCCCAGGCCCCACTCCTCGAGCCGGCCGGGACGGAACGACTCGACGACGACGTCGACCTCGGCCGCGAGCCGGCGCACCAGGTCGCGGCCTTCCGGCGAACGCAGGTCGATGCCGAGGGACTTCTTCCCGGCGTTGAGACGGGAGAAGCCCAGCGACAACCCCTCCTTCTGCGGAACCCACTGGCGTGCGAAGTCTCCGGTCGTCGGGTCCTCGACCTTGACCACCTCGGCGCCGAAGTCGCGGAGCATGCGCCCCGCGGTGGGGGCGGCATACATGGTGCCGAGCTCGAGCACCTTGACTCCCGCGAGCGGACCCGCAGCGGATGCGTTCATCGTCGTCTCTCCTAGCCTTGTCGTCCGGTTCGGCCCTGCCGAATGCGATGTTGCCGAATACCTTGCCGGCGAATCAGATCCGCCACTGGATGTGCTTGACCTCGAGGTACTCGCGCATCCCCCACTCACCGAGCTCGCGGCCGACTCCCGAGCGCCCGTAGCCGCCGAACGGCGCGTCCGGCCGCATGGCACCGCCGCCGTTGATCCATACCGTTCCGGCGCGGATCTTCTCCGCGACGCGGCGCGCCTCGACCGGGTCGTCGCACCACACGTTCGCGGCGAGACCGAAGGGGGTGTCGTTGGCGAGGCGGATGGCCTCCTCGGTGTCCTTGAACGGCAGGATCACCGCGACGGGACCGAAGATCTCTTCCTGCACCGCGCGCGCGTTGGGCGGAAGATTGCCGAGCAGAACCGGATTGACGAACCAGCCCTTCTCGGGCAGCGGCTTGGTCACCTCGAGCAGCTTCTTGCCGCCCTCGGCCGCCGCGCCGTCGATGAAGCCCTGCACGCGGTTCTGGTGGTCGGGCCGGATCATCGGGCCGATGTTCGTCGTACGGTCCCACGGGTCGCCGACGACCATCTGGTCGAACGCCGACGCGCCGGCCTCGAGGAACTCGTCGTAGACCGAGTCGTGCACCAGCAGCCGGGCGAGGGCGGCGCAGCCCTGACCGCCGTTGCGGGACCAGCGCAGGTGCATCTCGACGGCGATCTTCTGCACGTCCACGCCGGGCAGCACGATGTTCGGCGACTTGCCGCCGAGCTCGAGGGTCACGCCGGCCAGGTTCGCCGCGGCCTGCTCCATGATCTTCGCGCCCACCCCGTCGGAACCGGTGAAGGACACCCGGTCCACGCCGGGATGCGAGGACAGCCGCTGCCCGACGTCCGCGCCGCCGATGACGACGTTCATCACGCCCGGCGGCAGACCCGCCTCGCGGATGAGATCGCCCAGGAACAGGGTGGTCAGCGGGGTGCGCGGGGACGGGAGCAGCACCACGGTGCAGCCGGCCGCGAGCGCGGCGCCGAACTTGAAGATCGCCAGGTTCAGCGGGTAGTTGTACCCGGTGATCGCCGCGACGACGCCCACCGGCTCGTACACGACGTCGCTCATCGTCGGCACCGGCTTGTCGTACTCGCCGAGATGGACGGTGCGGTCGGTCTTCGCGGCCTCGGCGGCCCACCGCAGGTGCTCGTCGACGGCCATCTTGACCTGCAGGTACTCGGCGAGCGAGACCGGCGTGCCGACCTCGTTGACGATCGAGGGCAGCAGCCGGTCGGCGGCCTTCTCGAGCACGTCGGCGAAGCGGTGGATGTGGCGGGAGCGCTCCTCGCCGCTCAGGGCGGACCACGCCGGGAAGGCGGCGCGGGCGGCGGCGACCGCGGCGTCGACCTGGTCGGTGGAGGCGCCGCCGACGGTGGCGATGACCTCCTCGGTGGCCGGGTTGTAGACGTCCCACGTGTCACCGGCGGGCTCGACCTCCCGGTCGCCGATCAGCAGGGTCCGGGTTTCGGGAACCCAGTCCTTCAACGGGAATTCGGTTTCGGGCGCTGCAGTCATCTCAGGCACCTTCCTCGGTGGTGGGGCGCTTGGCCATCAGGCCGACGCGCTCGAGCAGGCAGACGAGTTCGTCGCGCTGGTTGAAGCCGCGGTGTTCGAACCACACGATGCCGCTGTCGGTGCGGCTCTCGGATTCACGCTTCTTCAGGATGGTGGTCTCCGCGCGCAGGGTGTCGCCGTGGAAGACCGGATTCGGGAACTTGACCTTGTCGTAGCCGAGGTTCCCGAGCGTGGTCCCCATGGTCAGCTCGGGTACGTGGAACGCACCGATGAGCGCGACGGTGAACAGGCTGTTGACCACCCGCTGCTTGTGGATCGTCGTCTTGCAGAACTCCTCGTCGAGGTGCAGCGGCTGGATGTTCATCGTCAGCGAGGTGAACAGCACGTTGTCCATCTCGGTGACGGTGCGGGTCATCGAGTGCTTGTAGTGCTTCCCGACCTCGAACTCCTCGAAGTACAGACCGCGCATCACCGTTCACCTCTCCGTAGGATCGCCTCGGCTCGTTCGAGCCATTGAATTGCCTTGTCGTAGTGGGCCTTGTCGATGTGCAGGCCGCGATACCGCAGCGCGCCGACGCCCTCCGCCTCCGCCTTCTCGTAGGCCTCGGCGAGTCCGCGGTAGAACTCCAGGTCCTGCTCCGACGGGCTGAACACGTCGTTGACGGTGGCCACGTGGGAGGGGTGGATCGCAATCATCCCGCGGAACCCGAGCTGCCGGCCTCGCACCGCGAAGTCGCGAAGCCCGTCCAGGTTCTCGAGATCCTCCCACAGGCCGGTCAGGGCGTGGATGCCGGCCTCCCGGCAGGCCAGCAGCACCCGGCTGCGCAGGTAGAGGGTTTCGTGTCCCTCGGGGGTCCACTCGTAGCCGACCTCGCGGGCGATGTCGGCGTGCTCGGCCGACGGGCCGATCATGGCGCCGACGCGCGGCGACGCCGTGGCCACCTCGAGACAGTTGTGGATGGCCTTCACCGTCTCGACGGGCACGATGTACTCGAGCCCCGCCACCCCGTTGCGCAGCTCGAAGTGGTCGAGCAGCGCGTCGTAGCGCAGGACGTCGGTGGCCTGCTCGATCTTCGGGGCGAAGATGCCGGTCAGGCCCGGCACCACGACCGCCTCGAGATCGGCCCCGGTCAGCCGGGTGGCGAGGGGGTTGACGCGCACGAACAGCCCGACGTCCCGGTTGGACTCGCGCACCCGCGCGATGGACTCGGCGACGGTCGCGCGGGCGGCCGCCTTCTCCGCGGCCGGCACGGAGTCCTCGAGGTCGAGCACGACGCAGTCGGCGCCGGCCGCGACGGCCTTGTCCACCCACTTCGGGCGGTGCCCCGGGACGAACAGGATCGAACGGTACGGCTGCACGTCGTCCTCCTAGTAGCTTCGCGGCAGGCCCAGCACGTGCTCGGCCGTGTAGTTGAGGACCATCTCCTGGCTGATCGGCGCGATCCGCATGAGCCGCGCCTCCCGGAAGTACCGCTCGACGTGGAACTCCTTGCCGTAACCGAAGCCGCCGTGGGTCTGCAGGGCGACGTCGGCGGCGTAGAAGCCGGCCTCGGCGCACAGGAACTTCGCCGCGTTCGCCTCCCGTCCGCACGGCAGGCCCTGGTCGACCATCCACGTCGCCTTGTCCAGGACCGCCTCGGCGGCGTCGAGGCGGATGCGGGCCTCGGCGAGCTGGAACGCGATGCCCTGGTTCTTCCCGATGGGACGGCCGAAGACCTCGCGCTGCTTGGCGTAGTCGACGCCGCGGCGCAACGCCGCCTCACCGATGCCGAGGGCGGCGTTCGCCGAGATGACGCGTTCGGCGTTGAGGCCGCCGAGGATGGTGCGGAAGCCGTGCCCGACCTCACCGACGACGTCCTCGTCCGCGACGAACAGCTCGTCGATGAACAGCTCGTTGGTGTCGACGGCGTTGCGGCCCATCTTGGGGATCGGCCGGATCTGCACCTTGCTGCGGTCCATCTCCGCGAACATCAGCGTCATGCCGGCGGTGCGCTTGGCGTTCTCGTCGCGGGGGCTGGTGCGGCACAGCAGGAGCATGCGCTCGGCCTCCTGCGCCTTGGTGATCCACACCTTCTTGCCGGACACCAGCCAGCCGCCGTCGACCTTCTTGGCGAAGGTGCGGATGTTGGTGGTGTCCGTACCGGCGTCCGGCTCGGTGACGGCGAACGAGGTGTGCAGCTCGCCGGTGACGACGCGCGGCAGGTACTTGCGCTTCATCTCCTCGGAACCGTGGTGGATGATCGGCTCGAATCCGAAGATGCCGATGTGTACCGCGCTGCACCCGCCCATGCCGGCGCCGGACGCGGCGATCTCCCGCTCGACGATCGCGGCCTCGGTGACGCCGAGGCCGCCGCCGCCGTACTCCTCGGGGACGGTGAGACCCATCCAGCCGCCCTCGGCCATGGCGTTGTAGAACTCCCACGGGAACTCGTGGGACTCGTCGTGCTCGGCCCAGTACTCGTCGGGGAACCGCTTGCACAGATCGTGGATCCCCCGCCGGATTTCCTCGTGGGTCTCGTTCTTGCTGTAGTCCATCTCGGTTGCCTTTCCCGGCCGTCAGACCGCGGGGACCGCGGTGCGGTCTGCGTCGGAGACCGCGGTGCGGTCGTAGGTGTCGGGGGTGATGCCCTCCTCGCGCAGGACCGCCTTGCGGACCTTCTCCGACGGGGTCTTGGGCAGCGCGCCGACGAATCGAAGGTAGCGCGGGATCGCGAAGGCCGGAATCCGGCCGTCGCACCAGGCCAGGATCTCCTCCGGACCGACGTCGCCGGTGCCGACCACGGTCGCGAGCACCTCGTCCTCGCCGCCCTCCACGTCGGCGGGAACACCGATCACCGCGCACTCGACGACGGCCGGGTGCCCGAGCACCGCCTGCTCGATCTCGTAGGAGCTGATGTTCTCGCCGCGACGGCGCAGCGCGTCCTTGTACCGGTCCACGAAGTAGAACCAGCCGTCCTCGTCCTTCTTCAGGGCGTCGCCGGTGTGGAACCACAGGTTGCGCCACGCCTCGAGCGTCTTCTCCGGCATGTTGTAGTACCCCATGCTGCACGTCCACGGCTGCACCGGACGCACGACCAGCTCGCCGACCTCGCCGACCTCGACCTCGCGGTCCGTCTCCGGGTCGACCAGGCGGATGTCGAACCACTCGGAGGCCGCGAGCCCCGCGGCCCCGGCCGGCCGGGGCACCCCGTAGGGCGCGACGATCGGCGCGCAGGTCTCCGTCAGCCCGAACGCGTCGACGAAGGCCTCGATGCCGTAGCGCTTCTTGAAGTCCTCGACGATGGAGCTGGCCGTCGGCGCCGCGTACACGCAGCGCAGGCGGTTGTCGAGGTCGTTCTCGCGCGGCGGCTGCTTCCACGCGAAGTCCATCATGACCCCGACGAAGTTGGTGACGGTGACGTCGTCGTCGCGCACGTGGTCGATCCAGCGGCTCGCGCTGAACTTCGAGCGCACCACGGCCCGCGCCCCGGCCACCAGGGCGGGGTAGACCGCCATGAACTGGGCGTTGCCGTGGAACAGCGGCGTGGTGGTGAGGTAGGTGTCCTCGCGGGTGAGCCGGGTGAAGCACACCACCTCCTGCGCGAAGAAGTACAGCTGCGAGTTCGGCATCGCCACGCCCTTGGACGGGCCGGTGGTCCCGGAGGTGAAGAAGATCGCGCCGAGGTCCTGGGGCCGTGCCTGCGGCAGCTCCTGCACCTCGCCCGCCTCCAGCGTCTCCCACGCCTCGGCGTCCCAGCCGTTGGCGCGCAGCAGTTCGAGTGCCAGGTCGCGGTTTCCGGCGCCCGAGTCGACCACCCAGAACTTCTCGATGCCACGCGCATGCTCGGCGATCGCCACGAACCGCTCGGCGTAGGTGTCGTCGATCACCGCCCACCGCGGCTCGACGGTCACCACCTGGTGGCGGAGGAACTCGCCCTCGTAGTTGGTGTTGATCGGCACCTCGACGAGTGCGCCGACCGCGGTGCCGAACCAGGAGCGCACGAGCTGGGACGAGTTCTGCGCCATGATGATCACCCGGTCACCCTGCTGCGCGCCGGCCCGGTACCAGGAGCTCGCGATCCGTTCGGCGGAGGAGAGCATCTCGGCGTAGGTGAAGCGCCGATCCTCCTCCGGCGTGACGAGGAACTCCGAATCCGGCTGGGACGCAGCGTACGTGCGCAGCACGTGGCCCAGCGTCCAGTCCTCCGGGTCGGTGAAGGTCGGTTTCAGATCGGTGTAGGTCTGCATCAGGACAACTCCCGGTTTGCGGGGATCGCGGTGATCGACGGAACGATTTCCTTGCCGAGCCGGGAGATGGCGGCGATGGTCTCGTCCGCGTCCATCGTCGGCCACTGCGGACGCATCAGCAGCGGGTCGACCGGCATGGTGGTCACCAGGTCGGTCAGCTGGGCGACCACCTGCTCGGGATCGCCGACGACGGCGTGGCTCGACACCGCCTTGGCGAACTCGTTCTCGAGGTCGGTGCCCTTCATGACGTCCAGGCCCTTGTTCGCGTAGGTGAGGTAGCGGCCCTGCGCCACGCGGGCGTACTCCTGCATCGCCTGCTCGCGGGTGTCGGCGACCAGCACGTTGCGGCGCAGCGGCTGCGGGCCGAATTCCTTGCCCCGCTCGGCGAAGAGATCCCGCACGACCCGGAAGCGTTCGAGCACTTCCTCTTTCGGGGTCTCCGGCGGCGTCGCGTAGGCGTCACCGTACTTGCCGGCGCGGCGGACACCGCCCATCGCGTGCGCGCCGATCCAGATCGGCGGGTGCGGATCCTGCACCGGGAACAGGTGCGGCTTGACGCCCTCGAGCTGGAAGTACTTGCCGTGGAAGGTGACCTCTTCCTCCGTCCACAGCTTCTTCATGATCTGCAGCGACTCGTCGAACCGTCCGGCCCGCTGCTTGAACGGAATACCGAGGTAGTCGAACTCCTCGGGTCGATAGCCCAGGCCGGCACCGAAGATCAGCCGCCCCTCGGTGACCACGTCGAGCGTGGCGATCTCCTCGGCCAGCATCACGGGGTGATACAGCGGCGCGATCATGATCTGGGTGACGAGCTTGATGTGCGGCTCGACGTGCGCGGCGAGGCGCGCGAGCAGCGGCACGGGCTGCAGCCACCGCAGTTCCCCGTAGAGGAAGTGCTGGCCGATCGCGATGTAGGTGAAGCCGTTCTCCTGCGCCGCGTCGACGATGCGCAGTACGTCCTTGAACTGCTGTGCGGGGCTCACCGACTTCGGAACGTCGCTGAGCAGCAATCCGACCTGAACCATGGTCCTGTCCCTCCGGTCGAAGTGGTCGTTACTGAGCGGTGAGTCCGCCGTCGACCGGAATGGTCACGCCGGTGATGTAGCTGGCATCGTCGCTGTTGAGGAAGGCGATCACCGACGCGATCTCCTCGGGCTGAGCACCCCGGCCGAGCGGGATGGTGGCGACGAAGTCCTTGGTCAGGGCCGAGACGTCGGCGCCGGGCTCGCGCCCGAAGAACTGCGAGAGCATCGGCGTGACGACCTGGCCGGGGCAGATGACGTTGACCCGGATACCGTCCTTGGCGCCGACGAGCGCGAGGGAGCGGGCGAACGGGACGAGCGAGCCCTTGGTCATCGAGTAGATCGGGCTGAACGGCGAACCGATCAGCGCGGACGTCGACGACGTGAGGGTGACCGAGCCCTTGCCCTCCGCCTTCTTCAGCAGGTCGAAGCCGAGGGTGGTGGAGTAGTAGGCGCTCTTGACGTTGACCGCGATGTTCTTCTCCCAGTCGGCGTCGCCGACCTCGAGGCCGCCCGGGCCGGGCATGCCGACCTGCGCGTGCAGCGCATGGAGGACGCCGTGGTCGGCGTCGATCTTGCCGAAGAGCGAGCGAAGATCGTCGTTGTTCGTCGCGTCCACCCGCATCGGAGTGGCCTGACCGCCCTCGGCCCGGATCTCCTCGGCGACGGTGACCGCACCGTCCTCGGACAGGTCGGCGACGTACACGTGGCCGCCCTCCTGGGCGATGCGATGGCTGATCGCGCGGCCCATGCCCGAACCACCGCCGATGATCGCGGCAATACGTCCCTCGTAACGACCCAGCATTTCGTTCACCTCGTTCTCGAGAAGTTCTTCGTTGATGTGCAATGTCAGGCGCGCTGATCGAACGTGCGGCCCAGGAGCTCGGAGACGATCCGGGTGCGCTGCATGGTCGGCGTGCCGCCCGCCAGCGCCCATCCGTGCGAATCGCGGTGCAGCCGTTCGATTCCGAACTCCTCGGTGTACCCGTTGCCGCCGTGCAGCTGGATCGCCATGTCGGTGACGCGCTTGGCCATCTCGTTGGCGGTGCACTTGGCGAGGGAGACCTCGAGCGGATCGGGCAGGCCGTCGGTGATGTTCGCGACGGCGCGATCGCGGAGCAGCCGAGCGGCCTCGACCTGCAGGACCATGTCGGCCAGGGTCATCTGGACGGACTGGAACTCGACGAGCGGCTTGCCGAACTGGTGGCGTTCCTGCACGTAGGTGACGGTGCGGTCGAGCGCCTCCTGCCCGATGGCCAGGCTCATGGTCGTGTTGCCCAGGCGCTCGATGGTGAACGCGCCGAACAGCTTCCTGAAGCCGCCGGCCTCGGCGACGATGTTCTCCTCCGGAACGACCACGTCGTCGTAGAAGATGTCGGCCGACGGAATGCCCCGGAAGCCCATGAGCTTCTCGCGTGCGCCGTAGCTGATGCCGGGCCGGTCGGCCTCGACGAGGACGGCTCCGATGCCCTTGGCGCCGGGGGCATCGCCCATGCGGCAGTAGGTGAGGTAGACGTCGGCCTCGCTGCCGTTGGAAATCCACCGCTTCATGCCGTTGACGACGACACCCTTGTCGGTGCGCACGGCCTTGGTGGTCATGTCGGTGGCGGCGGAGCCGGCGTCGGGCTCGGAGATCGCGACGGCCATGGTCTTCTCGCCGGCGACGATCTGCGGCAGGAACGTCTTCTTCTGGTGTTCCGTGCCCAGGCGGGCGATGGCCTGGGCCGGGCCGGTGTTGGATTCGAAGATCTGGAAGGCCGCCGGCCGGCACACCTTCGCGAACTCCTCGATCACCGCCAGGGCGTGGGACAGCGGGGCGCCGGACCCTCCGTACTCCTCCGGCAGCGAGATGCCGAGATAGCCCAGCTCGCCGAGGAAGCGACGCTCGTCGTGCGGGAACGCGGTGCGTTCGAGATCCCACTGCGCAGCCTTCGGTGCGTAGCGTTCCCGGGCTACGGTCGCCGCGGCCGCACGGATGTCCCGGAGCTCGTCGTCGACGTGCGATGTCGCCATGTCCCCACCTTTCTGTGTTCATCATTAACCTAAAGCGCGCACCGGATGTGGTCAAGGTCACTCAGTTCGATGACTCACATACTAACCATGATAATGATTAAGAGGCAATCGCTTCTTTGGTCGATGGTCGCCACCCAGGCCCGGAAGGGTCGTCACCTGCGGAATTCGCGGCCTCGCCGGCGCCGCCCTGTCCTTCCCGCGCCTCCACCGCCTATTGTGCAATACATCACAATCGTTATCAGTTTCTATGGAGGTCACATGACGACACTCGACTCGTCCCCGACGGCGCTGGAGGAGCTGGCCCGGCGCCTCACCCGGCTCGAGGACCGTGCGCGCATCCAGGACCTCGTCGCGGCCTACGCCATCGCCGTCGACGACCACGACCTCGAGACCCTGCTCTCGCTGTTCACCGAGGACGGCGAGTTCGAGCGCGCCGACTCCATCGCCCGCGGGCGCGAGGAGATCCGCGAGTTCTACGTCGCCGCCATGGACCGCTACAGCCTGACCCTGCACTCGCCGCAGAGCGACCAGATCTCCGTCGACGGGGACCGCGCACGCGGATTGCTCACGGGCCGAGCAGAACTGGCGCTCGACGGGACGTTGATGATGGCGGCGTACCGATACTCCGACGAGTACGCCCGCGTGGACGGCCGCTGGCTGTTCCGGCGCCGGGACCTGCGGTTCATGTACGCCGTGCCGTTCGAGCGGATGAATGCGGGCCTGTGCACGACGGAGCGCATCCAGTGGCCGGGCACGCCGCACCGGCGCGCCGACTTCCCCGAATCCCTGCCGACCTGGTCGACCTACCGATGAGGGCCCTACCGGTGTGACGCGGGCCATACGATCGGTCGGAGAATGGTTTATAGTAACCATCATCATGAATTGATTTCCCGACTGGAGGAACGCCCATGACCCGCGCTGTCATCGTCGACGCCGTCCGATCCCCCACCGGACGGGGCAGAGCGCAGGGAGCGCTGGCCGGGGTGCACCCCAGCGATCTGCTCGCCCAGGTCCTGGCCGGGCTCGTCGCCCGCAACGACCTCGATCCCGGCCTGATCGACGACGTCCTCATCGGCTGCGTCAACCAGTCCGGCGAACAGTCCGCCACCCCCGGGCGGCAGGCCCTGCTCGCGGCCGGATTTCCCACACACGTGCCCTCCGTGACCATCGAACGCAAGTGCGGCTCCGGCCAGCAGGCCGTCGACTTCGCGGTCCAGGGCATCACCGCCGGCGCGTACGACATCGTCGTCGCCGGCGGCGTCGAGTCGATGAGCCGGGTCCCGATGGGATCGGCGGCCATGGGCAAGGACCCGCACGGGCCCGCCGTGCGCGAGCGCTTCCCCGATCTCGTCCCGCAGGGCATCGCCGCGGAGCTCGTCGCGCAGAAGTGGGCACTGAGCCGGGCCGAGCTGGACGAGTACTCGGCCCGCTCGCACGAACGCGCGGCACACGCGCGCGCCGCGGGCTGGTTCGACGGCGAGATCGTTCCCGTCACCACCCCCGACGGCGTGGTGACCTCCGACGAGACCATCCGCGAGGGCACCACCGCAGGCAGGCTCGCCGGTCTGCCCGCGGCCTTCGACACCGACACGTGGCGCGAGCGTTTCCCCGAGCTGGACTGGAAGGTCACCGCGGGCAACTCCTCGCAGATCTCCGACGGCGCGGCCGCCCTGCTGATCATGTCCGAGGAGAAGGCGGCCGCGCTCGGCCTGCGCCCGCGCGCCGCGATCGTGGCCTCGGCCGTCGTGGGCGACGATCCCACCCTCATGCTCACCGGCCCCATCCCCGCCACCGAAAAGGTCCTCGCCCGGGCCGGCCTGTCCGTCCGGGACATCGCCGCCTTCGAGGTCAACGAGGCATTCGCCGCCGTCCCCCTCGCCTGGCAGCGCGAGATCGGCGCGTCCGACGACGTCCTGAACCCGCTCGGCGGCGCCGTCGCCCTCGGACACCCGCTGGGCGCGTCCGGTGCCCGGCTGATGACCACACTGCTCCACCACCTCGAACGCACCGGCGGGCGGTACGGCCTGCAGACCATGTGCGAAGCCGGCGGAATGGCCAACGCGACCGTCGTGGAACGACTGTAGAAACCCACTTCCGACTCAGGAGAAATCATGGACATCACCCAGGGATCGGCGGTAGTGACCGGCGGGGCCTCCGGCCTCGGCCTGGCCACCGTCAAGCGCTTCGTCGGCCTCGGCGTGCCGACGGTGATCCTCGACCTGCCCACCTCCGACGGGGAGGTCGTCGCCAAGGAACTCGGCGAGCTCGCCGTGTTCGCCCCGGCCGACGTCACCGATCCCGACGCGGTGAACCGCGCGCTCGACGCGGCCGAGGAACGCGCTCCGCTCCGGGCCGTCGTGCACTGCGCCGGCCGCGGTGGCACCGTCCGCGTCGTCGAGAAGGACGGCACCCCCGGTTCGCTGGACATGTACGAGAACCTGATCCGGATCAACCTGATCGGATCGTTCAACGTGCTGCGCCTGTCGGCCGCGCGCATGGTGAACAACGAGCCCGTCGACGGCGAACGCGGCGTCATCGTCCTCACCGCGTCGGTCGCGGCGTGGGAGGGCCAGATCGGCCAGATCCCCTACGCCTCCGCCAAGGCCGGTGTCGTCGGCATGACCCTCGTCGCCGCCCGTGATCTGGCCCGGAAGCTCGTGCGCGTCAACAGCATCGCGCCGGGCACCTTCGACACACCGATCCTGTCCCGGTTCTCGCAGGAGATCCGCGACGGACTCGCCGCCCAGACCCCGCACCCCGCCCGCCTCGGGCAGCCCGACGAGTACGCGAAGCTCGCCCTGTCGATCGTGGACAACGCGATGATCAACGGCGAGACGATCCGTATCGACGGCGCGATCCGCATGCAGCCCCGCTAGGAGACAGCCATGGACACCCCCGTACACGTCGAACAGTCCGACGGCGTGCAGATCATCACGATCAACCGGCCCGAGGTGCGTAACGCGATCAACACCGAGACCGCCGTCGCCGTCGCCGCCGCCCTCGACGAACTCGACGCCCGCGACGATCTCGTCGCCGGCGTGATCACCGGCGCCGGCAAGACCTTCTGCACCGGGATGGATCTGAAGGCCTTCCTCGCCGGCGAACGCCCCTCCGTCGAGGGTCGCGGCTTCGCGGGCATCACCGAGAAGTCCCCCGCCAAGCCGCTCGTCGCGGCGGTCGAGGGACACGCCGTGGCCGGCGGGTTCGAGATCGTGCTCGCCTGCGACCTCATCGTCGCCTCCGAGACGGCCGTCTTCGGCCTCCCCGAGGTCAAGCGCGGCCTGCTGGCCGGTGGCGGCGGACTCCTGCGGCTGCCACGCCGCGTCCCGCACCAGCTCGCCGTCGAATGGTGCCTCACCGGTGAGTACTTCTCGGCGCAGACCGCGTACGAGGCGAAGCTGCTCAACCGCCTCGTGCCCGAGGGGCAGGCGCTGACCGAGGCGATCGCCCTGGCGAAGACCATCGCGAAGAACGGCCCGCTCGCACTGCGCGCCACCAAGCAGATCATCGCGCAGGCCCGGGACTGGTCCAACGAGGAGGAGTTCGAGCGCATGCGCGAGATCTACGAGCCGGTGCGTTCCTCCGCCGACGCGAAGGAAGGCGCGCTGGCGTTCAAGGAGAAGCGCGAACCCGTCTGGCAGGGACGCTGACCCAGAGGAACGACGAGCGGGGCCCGGGAGGAATTCCCGGGCCCCGCTCGCATTCGTGTGCCGAAGGACCGAATGTCACACCGCTTCGATCTGGGCGGTTTCAGGCGGCCGATGCGACAAGCTCGGTGAACGCTTCGGTTGGCGTGCGCCAGCGTAGCGTCTGCCGGGGGCGGCCGTTGAACTCGTCCTGGACCTGCTGCAGGTCCTCGGGCGTGTACA
>NZ_WVTE01000054.1:0-67314 GCF_009939605.1 Rhodococcus sp. YH1
CACAGCGGATCGACGGCGAGTGGCACCGTCCGGCAAGGCCGGGAGCGCAGCGATGACACACGCTCACGTCCTGCCCGAGGACGCCGACCGGGCGCGGCTGATCGGGCGCGTGTGGGACGTCGAGACGGGCGGCCCCCGCGTCGTCGCCGTGCGGGACGGGGGTGTCTTCGATCTCCATGCAGTCGCCGGAACCGTGTCCGAACTGCTCGAGTCGTCCACCGTCCTCGCCGACGTCGACAGCGTGACGGCGCAGTCGCCACCCCGCTGGCAGGTCTCCGATCTCGTTGATGCCTCCCTCGTGCAGGATCCGGCCCGTCCGCACCTCCTGGCCCCGATCGACCTGCAGGTCGTGAAGGCCTGTGGGGTGACCTTCGTCGAGAGCATGATCGAGCGCATCATCGAAGAACGCACGGCCGGGAACCCGGATCGCGCCGCCGAGGTGCGGGCCTCGATCGGACGAACCCTCGGCGGCGGCATCGCCGCCTTGCGGCCGGGCTCACCCGAGGCCGCCGCGACCAAGCGGATCCTGCTCGACGAGGGTTTGTGGTCCCAGTATCTGGAGGTGGGGATCGGTCCCGATCCCGAGGTCTTCACGAAGGCTCCGGTGCTGTCCTCGGTCGGGGTCGGAGCGAAGATCGGCATCCCGTCGTTCTCGTCGTGGAACAATCCCGAGCCCGAACTGGTGCTGATCGTGAACTCGGTCGGCACCGTGGCCGGCGCCACGCTCGGCAACGATGTGAACCTGCGCGACGTCGAGGGCCGCAGCGCCCTGCTGCTCGGAAAGGCGAAGGACAACAACGCCTCGAGTGCGCTCGGTCCCTTCATCCGGTTGTTCGACGGGGACTTCGGTCTCGAGACGGTCCGCAACGAGGAGATCCGGCTTCGCGTGGACGGTCCCGACGGATTCAGGATGGAGGGCGTCAACAACCTCGCCCGCATCAGCCGGCCGTTCGAGGAACTGGTCGCCGCAACAATGGGCGATCACCACCAGTACCCCGACGGCTTCGCCCTCTTCACCGGAACGCTCTTCGCCCCTGTCGCCGATCGCGAGGAGCCCGGGCAGGGCTTCACCCACAAGATCGGCGATGTCGTCACCATCCGTAGCGCACATCTCGGTGCGCTGATCAACGAGGTGGGGGCCACAGAATCCCTGCCCGCATGGTCCTTCGGGCTGCGCCAGCTGTTCGACTACCTGCACACCCACCCGGCCACACCTGCGCCGGTCGCTGCCACCACCGCATAGACCGCGCGCCGGCCACGGGACCGGACCCGCCGAGCGGCGTAGTGGACCCTCCTCCTACGCCGCTCGGTGTCTCGTCGCATCCCCCACTCGACGCCCGATCAGGAGCTGGTCATGACCGAATCCACCCGGCACGGCATCGCGCCGCACCACATCGTCGACCATCTCGCCGCGGCCGGTGTCGGTTGCGGAGATGCCGTTCTCGTCTGTATCGGGGACCGCCGGACCCGCGAGGCGGTCATCGACGACGCCAACTCGGCCGGGCACGCAGTCCTCGTCCCGCTCGTCGCACCCGACCGGCCCGGCATCGGAGACCTCGCAGTCGCAGTGGGCGCAGCCGCCGTCGTCACCGACAGGTCCGTGCCGCTCCCCCTCCACCCACGCGCCCTGCTCGCGTCGACCCCGCCCCCATCCGGAGCCGCCTCGCCCCCATCCGAGGACATCCTCGGGTGGGGGGTGAGCATGCATCGGCGTTGGATTCTGCATCCGGTCCCGCAGTGCCGGGCTTTCGTCTGGTGCCGCATCCCGGCCGGCTGGCATGTCGACCCGAGTACCGTCGGTCGTCCCCCGCGATGGGCGCAACGGCGCTCGGCCTCCGGCTCGCCCGGCCACCCTGGAGGATTGCTGTGACTTCCGGCAACGCATCACTGCGCATGACGGTGCTCATGACCCCCGACATGGCCAACTTCTCCGGCAACGTCCACGGCGGCAGTCTCCTCGAACTTCTCGACCAGGTCGCCTACGCCTGCGCCAGCCGCTACGCCGGTACCTACGTCGTCACCCTCTCCGTCGACCGGGTTCTCTTCCGCGACGCAATTCACGTCGGAGAACTGGTCACCTTCTCGGCGTCGGTCAACTACACCGGACGGACCTCGATGGAAATCGGGATCCGGGTCGACACCGAGAACATCCGAAGCGGAACACGTCGCCACACCAACAGCTCGTACTTCACCATGGTCGCCGTGGACGACACCGGTGAACCCGTTGCCGTGCCCCCCTTCACACCGAATACGGACGTCACGCGAGATCGTTACGAGGCGGCTCGGCTCCGCCGACAGGCCCAGTACGCCGCGTTCGCCTCCCCGCACTCCGTCCCCCTCGACGAGCTGTCCGAGACGACACGCAACGGTTGAACTCCGAGGCGCACTATCCCCCTGTGAGGACAGCGGCGAACGCACGGCACGAATCGATCCGAGGTGGGCCGTGGGGGAACAGTCACGGCGGGGGCACGGGTTCGAACGCTCCGAGGTGCGCTCCGATCTGATAGCACGCCAGGACGAAGGCGGGTGCGGGAACGGACGGGGATTCGACGCGCGACCCGTAGAGGGCGACCACCAGCTCGAGTCCCGGTGAGACGAACAGCATCTGGCCGTGGATTCCGGTGGCCGTGTAGGAGCCGAACGGGTCGTCGAGCACCCACCAGTAGTCGCGGTACGACAGCGTCGACCGTGAGTCCGGTGACGCATTCGGTGGCCGCACACGCGCGCCGGGACCGGTGGGTACGCGGGCCCCGAGGCCTGTGACCACCGCGGCCGGCAGCGCCTGCCGGCCACCCAGCGCACCGCCGCAACGCAGCACCTCGCCGAGCCGGGCGACGTCGCGCAATGTGGCGCAGAACCCGCCGCTCGCCATCTCGGTGCCGTCGGAATCGAGGACGAAGTAGCCGTCCTCCTCGGCGCCGATGCGGGACCACACCAGCTCGCCGACGAGTTCGGCGAGCGTGGTTCCGGTGGCCCGGCGGAGCACCTCCGCGACCATTTCGACGTTCCCGTTCTCGTAACGGAATTCCGCGCCGGCCGGACCGGTCGCCCGGGCCGTCGCCAGGTGCTCGCGGATCGAGACCGGCCCCGTGTATCCGAAGGGGCGCGCGGACGGGCTCATCGCGGCGAGCAGGCGCTGCGCCTCGGCGCGACGGTGGTAGATCCGGCCGCTGTACGACACCCGGGTGCTCATGTGCAGCAGGTCGTCGACGCGTGCGTCACCGAACGCGGTGCCTGCCGCTTCGGGTACGTAGCGTGACGCCGGGTGCCGCCGATCGACGACGCCGTCGTGCACGAGAATCGCGGCTGCCAGGCCGACGACGGACTTCGTCATCGAGGTGGTCAGGTGCGGATCGTGTGCCGCGAAGCCCGGCCGGTGGTACTCGTGGACGACGTGACCCCGATGCACCACCGCGATGCCGTCGGTGTCGGACGTCTCCAGCATCCGCTTGAAGGTCTCCGGCCGGCCTCGGAGCCGTTCGATGGGAAGCCCGGACAGGTCGGTCGGTGCGGCGGGCAGCTCCCACACGCCGCCGCGGCCGCGCCACACGCGCCGGGTGGGCATCGTCTCGCGGCGGGACGTCAGGTACCGGCGCACGTCGGCGGGATCGGTCAGGCCACGAGCCCACGTGAGATCCGGACCGGTGCGCATCGACGGGGCCGCTTCCATTCCGCGGTGCGCGGTCACACCGCACCGGCCGTGGCGTCGTCCGCGGTGCCGGTCGTCCCGACCCGGGTCAGACGACGCGCATCGTGGGCGGGGCGGATGGCTGCGATGGCATACACGCCGCACGCGATCATGACGACGGCGGCGAGGGTGAACGCGGTGCCGTATCCGGCCACGACCGTGGCGCCGCCGTCGACTATCCGGCCGGTCAGGTACGGGGCGACGAGCCCGGGCAGGGTGCCGGTGGCGGCGAGGATGCCGAAGACGGCGCCACGCTTGGCCGGCGGCACGACCGCAGCCGCCGTCATGTAGTGGAGCGGGAACGCGACGGCCGAGCCGCTGAACGCGATCACGATGAGCACGAGGCGGATTGCGGACGCGTCCGCGAGCGGGACGAGCACCATCGCGAGGCCCGCGATCGTCACGGCGACGCCCTGCAAGGCCCCGTGCGCCCAGCGCACCGACAGTCCCCTGCGCAGGAGCAGGTCGGACAGCGGGGAGATGGTGAGCAGCAGGACGAGGCTCGTGCCGGAGATCGCGCTGATCACGCCGGCGACGTCCGCAGGACCGAATTGCATTGTGGAGTGCAGGTACTCGGGGAGCCATGCCGAGTTGACCGCCATCGCCCAGTGGCCGCCGAATGCGCTCGCTGCGCTGCCGAGGAACGTGCCGCTCACCAGGATCTTCCAGATCTTCGGATTGCCGGCCGCGCCCGACGGGCCGGCCGCGGCGCCGTGCCCGTGCCGGGTGTCGCGGTCGAACGGGCCGTCCTTGCCGATCGCGAGCCAGGCGATGCCCCACAGCCCGCTCACGACGGCCAGTGCGATGAACGCGGCCCGCCATCCGTGATCGCTGATGAGCCACGTCAGGACGGGGGCGGCGATGAGGACTCCCAGGGCGGCACCGCTGATCTGCAGGGCCGACGGCAACCCGCGCTTGTGCGCCGGGAACCACTTGTACAGGGCGTGCATCGACATCGGCGTGGCCGGGCCCTCGGCGGCGCCGAGGAGCACGCGTCCCGCCACCAGGGCCGGGACCGTGGCGACCAGCAGCACCGGAATCTGCGCGACCGTCCACATCATGGCCATCGAGAACAGCAGGAGCCGGCTGGAGACCCGGGCGGAGACGAAGCCGACGACGATGCCCGCGATGCTGTAGAGCAGGTAGAACGAGCTGGCGATCAGTCCGAACATGCTGCGGTCGATCCGGAACTCGTTCATGATCGGTACCGCCGCGAGACCGAGCACGGCCTTGTCGCCGAAGTTGATGATCATGAAGAAGACGATCATCACGAGGACGGCGAGGGCACGTCGACGGCTGTACCCGGGTGGGTTCACCTCCGGCGCCGTGGTCGCCGGGCTGGGGGTTCGAATTGTCGCCATGCATCCTCCTCGGCTCGTCCCGATCCTCGATCGGTGGCCACGTCGTCTGGGAATCCGATCGGCACCGGGCCCGCGTTCGTCGTCGGTGGCCCGACGGAAGGGCGGCGCATTCCGGTCGATCGTCACGAGAAGTCGAAGTCGTACACCGTCCCGTGTTGCACTCAGCCTACTGTGACGGACGCCATAACGCAAGGGCGGTGTCAGTGAAATATGTTAGAGGAGAACATAATTCGACTGTGCTGTAGCTCGCGGGGTGACGATCGGAAATGCCGGGTCGAACCCGCCGCGCAGGTCGAACGGCACCCGCCACGCGGCGGCGTCACCCGAGATCGTGACGTGCCCGGCGGCCTCGGCGTCGGCCGCGGTGAGTGCCCCGAGCACCAGTCGCGCCAGCACCGGCCGCGACAGTGCGACGGTGGCATCCACGTCGCCGCGCTGCGGACGACGGCTGTGGACGAGCACACCGTGGCGGACCAGGACGAAGATCCGCCCGTCGCCGTCCACATCGAGCGCCACGTGGGCGTCGCATTCGGCGGCCGCGGCTCCGTCGAGCCGGACGGCCAGGTGATCGAGCAGCATCTCGGTGGTCATCGCCGTGAGCATGTCGCCCCGCGCCCCACCGCCCCCGGCGTAGGCGACGCCCGAGCGCAGTTCTTGGGCGCCCGTCAGGTAGAAGTTCCGCCACGAGGCCGCCTCCGCCTGATATCCGAGCTGCTCGAAGGCGTCGGCCTGCAGGGCCCGCGCGTCCTCGTTCCGTGGGTCGGTGAAGACGACCCGGCCGACCACCTCGGCGACCCACCGGTAGTCACCGGCGTCGAACGACGCCCGTGCCTTGCGGAGGACCTCGTCCGCACCGCCCATGAACTCCACGTACCGCGCCGCCGCCGCGGCGGGCGGGTGGGGGTGCAGGTTCGCCGGGTTGGCGTCGAACCAGCCCAGATACTTCTGGTAGACCGCCTTGACGTTGTGTTCGAGGGTTCCGTAGTAGCCGCGGTTGGACCAGTAGGTCGCCAGGGCGGGCGGAAGCTCGAGTCTCTCCGCGATCTCGGCCGCGTTCAGCCCGCGCGCCGCCCACCGCAGCGTCTCGTCGTGGATGAAGCGGTACAGGTCGCGCTGCTTCTCCATGAATTCGCGGATCGCCTCGCGCCCCCATACCGGCCAGTGATGGCTGATGAACAGCACATCGGCCCGGTCGCCGAAGAGGTCGAGGGCGTCCCGGATGTAGTTGCTCCACGCTGCGGCGTCGCGCACCTGAGCGCCGCGCAGGGTGTAGAGGTTGTGCATGTTGTGCGAGACGTTCTCTGCCATGCACAACGCCCGCAGGTCGGGAAGGAAGAAGTTCATCTCCGCCGGAGCCTCGCTGTCCGGGGTGTACTGGAAGACGATCCGCACCCCGTCGAGCACCATCTCTGTACCGGTCTCGGCGACCAGGTCGGTGGGAGCGAGCAGCGTCGGTGCACCGTTGGCGAGTGCGGCTCCGAGCCCGACCGAGACGACACCCCGGTCGTCCGCCGGCAGGAGCGAGCCGTACATGTACTGTGCGCGCCGCTTCATCGCGTTGCCGGCGTGGACGTTCTCGCTGACGGTGTGTTCCATGAAGCCCGACGGCGCGACGATCCGCACCGCACCGCGCGCCACCTCGTCGCCGGACACGACGCCCTTGACCCCACCGAAATGGTCGGTGTGGCTGTGGGTGTAGACGATCGCGCGGATCGGCTT
Source organism: Rhodococcus sp. YH1 (assembly GCF_009939605.1). NCBI lineage: Bacteria > Bacillati > Actinomycetota > Actinomycetes > Mycobacteriales > Nocardiaceae > Rhodococcus > Rhodococcus sp. YH1. The sequence goes on from NZ_WVTE01000054.1 coordinate 6,769, forward strand.
GTCCCCGAGATGTTCTCGCACGAGTCGCATGCCGGCGGCGGCGGTCTCCGGGGTGAGCAGCGGATCGATCACCAGGTATCCGGTGTCTCCCTCGACGATCGTCATGTTCGCGATGTCGAAACCCCGGATCTGGTGGATGCGATCGGTGACCCGGAACAGGCCGTGCCGCACGGTGAGTTGCGCCTGCCGCCACAGGCTGGGGTTGACGGTGTCGGGGCAGTCGCCGCCGAGGAAGTCGTACCGGGTCAGATCCCACACCACCCGGCCGTTCTCGGCGCGGATCACCGGCGGGTCGATCGTGGCGACGAATCCGCGGCGGGCGTCGTCGAAGGAACGCCGGTCGGCGAAGTCCAGTGTGCTCAGCACGGCCCGGTTGGCCGCCGCGGTGGCGGGGGTGGCCGCCTTCGGCCTCGACAGTGGGCTGGTCATGCCGCTTCCTTTCCGCGCGCCGGCTGTGCGAGCAACTGCTTGGCGATCCCGTTCTTCTGGATCTCGGACGACCCGGTGAGGACGCGGAACATGCGCAGCCGCCGGAACAGCCATTCGACCTCGGCGCCGCGGACCATGCCCGCCTTGCCGTGGATCTGCACGGCCTCGTCGGCGATGCGGAAGGCGTGCTCGGCGACGAACAGCTTGCACATGAACGCCTCGACGCGCGGCGGTGTGCCGGCGTCGAGCGCGGCGAGGGCGTCGTAGGTCATGCTCCGGGCCGCGTAGTAGTCGGTGGCCATGTCGGCGATCTTGTGCTGGATCGACTGCAACGCCGCCAGGGGTGCGCCCTGCACGTGCCGCGTCTTCGCGAAGTCGACGGTCAGGTGCAGCGCGCGTCGCGCGCTGCCCAGCACCGTCGGGCAGTGCAGCAGCCGGTTGACGGTCACGCGCCCCAGCCCGATTCGCAGACCGTCGCCGACGGAGCCGAGCAGCTGCTCGGGCCCGACGTAGCAGTCGTCGAGGATGATGTCGCTCTCCACGTGCTGGCCCGACATCGGCAGGTCACCGTCGACGACGGTGCAGCCGGGGGAGTCGAGATCGACGAGGAAGGCCGAATAGACCTCCGGGTCGGTGTCACCGGCGGGGGCCATTCGGGCGACGAGCACGGAGAAGTCGGCGAACGGGCCGGCCGAGGAGAACACCTTGCGGCCGGTCAGCCGCCAGCCGTCCCCGTCGGGGGTGGCGATGGTGCGCATCCGTCGTACGTCGGATCCCGCGTCCTCCTCGGTGAGCGAGAAGCAGCACGCCCGCTCGCCGCGCAGCACCGGCATCAGGTACTTCTCGAGCTGGTGGTCCGTGGCCACGCCGAAGATCGACCCGACGCGGAGCGGCCCGCCCATGTCACCGAGGACCGAGTGGGCGAGGATCCGGCCGCTGGCCCCCACTTCCTCCTTGAGGACGGCGAGTTCGGTGTAGGACAGGCCCTGACCGCCGAGGGCCGGCGGCAGATGGATTCCGTAGAACCCGAGTTCACGGCTGCGCCGCCACACCGGTTCGAGTTGCTCTCGGGTATAGCGGGTTTCCGGTCCCAGGCCGAGTCGTTGTTCGTACTCGGCGAGTTCGCCGTCGAGGTAGTCCCGCAGGCGCGGAACCAGCGTCGCGAGCCGCGGGTGGTCGTCGTAGGACGGGGTGAGGGTGAACGACATGGGGGTCCTTGTCAGTGAACGCGGCGCTCGGCGCCGGACCAGTAGGAGTCGCGCACGGCGCGGCGGTCGACCTTGCCGTTGCGGTTGATCGGAAGGGACTCGACGAAGTCCACCGAGCGCGGCTTCTTCATCCCGGCGAGCCGCTGGGCGCAGTGGCCGATCAGTGCGGCTTCCGTCGGCCCGGTGCCGGTGCGCGGCACGACGACGGCCTTCACGGCCTCGCCCCACCGCTCGTCGGGGACGCCGACGACGCAGACCTCGGACACGTCGGGGTGCTCGTACAGGGCAGCCTCGACCTCGCTGCAGTAGATGTTGAACCCGCCGGAGATGATCATGTCCTTCTTGCGGTCGACGATGAACAGATACCCGTCCTCCCGCAGGCGCCCGATGTCGCCCGTGTGGACCCACCCGTCGCGGAAGGTCTCCGCCGACAATTCCGGTTCGTGCCAGTACTCGCGTACGCAGTCCGGCCCGCGCACGACGATCTCGCCGAGTTCGCCTGCCGGCACGGGCCGGCCTTCGTCGTCGACCACCCGGACTTCGGTGTCGAACACCGCGCGTCCGCACGACAGCAGGAGCTCGGGGTCGGAGTCGATTCCTCGCTCCACGTCATCCGGAGTGAGAACCGTTACCCCACTGGTGGTTTCGGCCTGTCCGTAACCCTGGGCGACGACCGGTCCGAACAGGTCGACGGCGTCACGCAGGCGTTGCGGGGAGACGGGCGCGCCACCGATCCGCACGCATCTGAGGCTCGAGTAGTCGGTGGTGGTGGCCTCCGGGTGGTCGAGCACCAGGTTGAGCATGGTGGGCACCATGAACGTCGAGGTGATGCGCTCGGACTCGAGGGTGCGCAGGAACAGCCCGGTGTCCCAGTGCGGCAGGATCACGACGGTCGATCCGCGGGAGAGGGAGGCGAGCAGGCCCATGCCCGAGGCGTGGGTGATCGGGCCGGGTGCGAGGTAGCGCTCGCCGACACCGAGCGAGCTGTCCGGAGTCATCAGGCGCTTGCGCATGTTGGCCAGGCGGTTGCCGTGAGTCTGCACCGCGGCCTTGAGTTTTCCGGTCGAGCCGGAGGTGAAGTTCAGGACCGCGGGAACCTCGGGGTCGACCTCGATCGCCACCGGGCGATCGTCGCCCTCGGCCAGCAGGTCGCTGTAGCGCACCGCGCCGTCGCAGCTGTCGTCGTAGTCGACGACCGTGCAGTCCGCCCCCGTGTCGGCGACGATCTTCAGCGCGGCCTCGGCGTGCTCGGCGTCGACGAACAGCATGCGCACGGCCGCGTCCCGTAGGACGTGGGCGACCTCGGCGGCGCCGAGTCGCGCGTTGATCGGCACGCGGAGCAGTCCGGCCTTGCACAGGGCCATCTCGGTCTCCACCAGCTGCGGGCGGTTACCGGCGAAGGTGGCGACCGCCTGCGCCGTTTCGAGTCCGCGCCCGAGCAGTGCCGAGGCGAGCCGGTTGGTGGAGTCCTCCAGGCGGCGGTACGTCCAGCGCTCGTCGCCGCACACCACGGCTTCGTGGTCGGGCCAGTACGTACTGCTGCGGCTCAGATAGATGCCGAGGTTCATTTCCGCTCCTTCGCGGACAGAGTGACTGTTATTGGACACGATGTATCGAACTGGTGTCCGTGTCAAGACTTGCGCTAGCATGGGCGTCCTGGTACCGGGAAGGGAGCCGGCAATGGCAACGGAAGACCGCCGGGTGCGTCGCACCAAGCGACTGCTGCGCGATGCGCTCGTGACGCTCGTGCTCGAGCGCGGCTACGGCGCCGTCACCGTCGAGGACATCGCCGAACGGGCCGACCTCAGCCGCGCCACCTTCTACGGGCACTACACCGACAAGGACGACCTGTTCGGGCGGATCGTCGCGGATCTGATCGCGGAGTTGAACGAACGCCTGCGCCCGCTCGTCACGGACTCGTCGGCCGGGTTCACCGGCAAGCCGGTCCTGGAGATGTTCCGCCACGCCGCCGAGGAACGCGACGTGTACCGGGTGATCCTGCGCGGGGAGGGCGACGGCCGTGCGCTGCGGGAGTTCATGGACGACCGCAGCGAGGTCGTCGCCCGGATCTTCCGCAAGCGCGCGGACGCCCACGGGATGACCCCGCGCATCGACGTCGACGTTCTCGCCCGGGCCTGGGTCGGCGAGCAGATCTCCGTGCTGCGCTGGTGGATCGAGTCGGACCCGCCCGTGCTTCCCCTCGAGGACGTCACGGAAATGCTGCTGGAACTGTCCCTGCGCGGCCGGTACTGGGCGAACGGCTTCGACGGACCGCCGCCCGGGGCCGGATCCTGACGGTCGCCGATCAGCGCGGCGCGGCGGGCGACAGGCCGGCGAGTACGTACCGCCGCACGTAGCGCAGCACGGCGGCGGCGTCGTCGGGGTCGAGGGTGTTGCCCGGCACGGTGGCGAGGCTGATGAGCGAGCGCGCCACCCACTCGGCGGCCTCGACGGGATCGGCGTCGTCACGGACCTCCCCGCGTTCGATCGCCGCGACGACGAACTCGAGCCAGAACGCCGCGAGATCGGGAACCAGTTCGAGCACCCCCGCGCCGGCGCACGCCTCGAACTCCTCCGGCTCGGTGGCGCGCAGCCGGAGCGGCAGCGCGCCCGGGTCGTCGTAGGTGGCCCGGCCGATCCGGACGCCGGCCGCGAGCTGTTCGTCGAAGGAGCCGTACCCGGCGAGCGCCGCTCGGGCGTCGGCCCAGTACGCCTCGTCGAGCCGGACGATCACGCTGCCGACCAGGCTCGCCTTGTCCGGGAAGTGCCGGTACAGCCAGGCCCGGGACACGCCGGCCGCCTCGGCCACCTCGGCCATCGTGGTCGCCCGGATTCCCTTGGCGCGCAGCGAGTCCTCCGTCGCGGCGAGCAGTCGCTCGCGGACGCTTCCGGGTTTCGTCTCGATGGGCACGCGCTGTTCCTCTCGGCCGGCGGACCGCGCGGCCCGCGGGCCGACCCTACGCGCAGTAGACACTTTCCGGAATGTGTGTACACCCGCCATGAACATGTTCTACATTGTGGTCGTCGTCACCGGACGCGCTCGCGCCGGAGATCGGACCGGCCCACCGGATGGCCGGAACCTGCACACGAGGAGCTGCGACATGCCGGCACCGACCACCGCCGTCATCGGCGCGGGAATCAGCGGTCTGACCGCGGGCAAGATGCTCGGGGACTACGGAGTGCCCTACACGTGCTTCGAGTCGTCGGACCGGATCGGCGGCAACTGGGCGTTCGGCAATCCCAACGGGCACAGCAGCGCCTACCGCTCGCTGCACATCGACACGTCCAAGCATCAGCTCTCGTTCAAGGACTTCCCGATGCCGGAGTCCTTCCCCGACTTCCCGCATCACACCCAGATCAAGCAGTACCTCGACGGATACGCCGCGGCGTTCGACCTCGAGTCGCGGATCGAGTTCCGCAACGGTGTCGTGCATGCCCGCCGGAACGCGGACGGCCGGTGGGAACTCGACACCGAGGACGGGCGTACCCGGTACTTCGACTTCCTCGTCGTGGCGAACGGTCACCACTGGGATCCACGGATCCCGGACTTTCCGGGCGAGTTCACGGGCATGTCCCTCCACTCGCACCGGTACGTCGATCCGCGCACGCCGATCGACTTCTCGGACAAGCACATTCTCGTCGTCGGGATCGGTAACAGTGCCGCCGACATCGCGGTGGAACTGTCGTCGAAGGCGCTCGGCAACGAGGTCACCCTGTCCACCCGCTCGAGCGCCTGGATCGTGCCGAAGTACATCGCGGGCCGTCCGGCCGACAAGTACTACCGGACCAGCCCCCACCTTCCGCTCTCCTGGCAGCGCAAGCTCGCCCAGCTCGGGCAGCCCGTCATCGCCGGGCGTCCCGAGCGGTACGGCCTGCCCACGCCCAATCACAAGTTCTTCGAGGCCCACCCCACCCAATCGGTGGAACTGCCGCTGCGCCTCGGTTCCGGCGACGTCGTCGCCAAGCCGAACATCCGCCTACTCGACGGCGCGACCGTGCACTTCGAGGACGGCACCTCGTCGGACTTCGACGTCGTCGTCTACGCCACCGGCTACAACATCACCTTCCCGTTCTTCGACGAGGATTTCGTCAGCGCGCCCGGTAACCACATCCCGCTCTACAAGCGGATCTTCAAGCCCGGCCTCGACAACCTCGCCTTCGTCGGGTTCGCACAGGCCACGCCTACCCTGTTCCCGTTCGTCGAATGCCAGGCCCGGCTCGTCGCAGCCCACGTGATCGGCCGGTACCGGCTGCCGTCGGTGGACGAGATGGAGCGGGTGATCGAAGCAGATCGGCGCAAGTACACCGGGCACATGCTCGACCGGCCCCGGCACACCCAGCAGGTCGACTACTTCCTTTACGAACACGACCTGCGGGTACGCGAACTACCCGCCGGCAGGAAACGGGCGCTTGCGCAACGGTAGTCGCGTCCACCCGACCGACCTCCCCGAGAAGGTATCCGAATGACACACCGACACAAGACCTTCCGATCCGGTGACGCGCTCTGCGACGCCTGGCACTTCCCCGGGCAGGGCGAGGCGTTCGCCGGTGACGGCGGCCGCCCGGTCGTCGTGATGGCGCACGGGCTCGGCGGCACCAAGGATTCCGGTCTCCAGGCGTTCGCGGAGCGGCTCGCCGCGGCCGGTCTCGACGTCCTCGCCTTCGACTACCGGGGATTCGGCGCGTCCGGTGGCGCGCCGCGTCAACGGGTCGACCTGCGCGGCCAGGCGGACGACTACCGGGCCGCCCTGTGCGCCGCCGCCCGCCTCGACGGGGCCGACCCGAATCGCCTGATCCTGTGGGGTGTGTCGCTGGCGGGTGGACATGTGCTCTCGGTGGGGGCACACCGCCGGGACGTCGCGGCCGTCGTCGCCCTCACACCGCTGGTCGACGGCCCGGCCGCGGGTCTGCTGGCGGCGCGGCACCATTCGATGCCGTCGATGCTGCGGTCCACCGCGATCGGGACCCGCAGCCGAGTCGCGGCGCTGAGAGGCCTTCCACCCGTGACGATTCCGATCGTGGGCCGCCCCGGCGAGACCGCGGCACTGACCCTGGACGGGTATTTCGAGGACTACACGGCACTCGCCGGCCCGACGTGGCGCAACGAGATCGACGCAGGTGTCGCGCTCGAACTCGGTACCTACCGGCCGGGCAAGGACGCCGCCGGACTGCGGTGCCCGCTGCTCGTCCAGATCGCCGACTTCGACCGCAGTGCACCCCCGCACGCCGCCGCGGTCGCCGCCGCCCGGGGACGGGCCGAGGTCCGCCACTACCCGTGCGACCACTTCGACGTCTGGCCGGGGCGCGACTGGTTCGATGCCGCGGTCGCCCATCAGATCTCGTTCCTGTCCCGGCACCTCGGTGCCGGGAGCCCGCCCGCCGGGAGTCCCCGGCACGCCGGCACCGCCGGGAGTCCCCGGCACGCCGGCACCGCCGGGAGTCCCCGGCACGCCGGCACCGCCGGGAGTCCCCGGCACGACGACACCGCCGGGAGTCCCCGGCACGACGACGCCGCCCCCACGACAACGAGGTAGACCGATGGCAGAGACCGTCCAGCAAGCCCTCCGTGAGCGATGCGACCAGGACACCACCGCAGTCGTGTACGGCGACAGGACATGGACGTGGCGCGAGCACCTCGGCCGCGCATCCGCCCAGGCCGCGGCCCTGCTGGGCGTGGCGGACCCGGACCGCCCGATGCACGTGGGCACCCTGCTCGGCAACACTCCCGACATGCTCGAGGCTATGGCGGCGGCCGGACTCGGCGGCTACGTCCTGTGCGGCATCAACACCACCCGCCGCGGCGACGGCCTGGCCCGCGACATCCGGCGCGCCGACTGCCAGATCGTCGTCACCGACCCGGAACACCGGCCCCTGCTGGCCGGGCTCGACCCGCCGGGGGTGCGGATCCTCGACACGTCGTCGAGGGAGTGGGCCGACCTGCTCGCCGGCGCCGGTGTCCTGCACCCGCACCGCGAGGTCGAGGCCATGGACACCTTCATGATGATCTTCACGTCGGGCACGAGCGGCGATCCCAAACCGGTCCGCGTCGCCCACCTGATGGTGCTGTTCGCGGGTCAGAACCTCATCGGTCGGTTCGGTATCGCCGACACCGACGTCTGCTACTTGTCGATGCCGCTGTTCCATTCCAACGCCGTCCTCGCCGGCTGGAGCGTGGGCATCGGCAGCGGCGCCGCCATGGTCCCGGCCGCCTTCTCGGCCTCCCGGTTCCTCGACGACATCCGACGCTGCGGCGCGACCTACATGAACTACGTCGGCAAGCCCCTCGCCTACGTGCTCGCGACCCCCGAGCGGCCCGACGACCGGGACAACCCGCTGCGCGTGGCATTCGGCAACGAGGCCACCGATCGCGACATCGAGGAGTTCGCACGCCGGTTCGACTGCACGGTCTGGGACGGCTTCGGCTCCACCGAGAACGCCGTCATCGTCACCCGCGAGCCCGGTACGCCGCGCGGATCGATCGGCAAGGGCCTCGACGGCGTCGCCGTCTACAACTCCGCCACCGTCACCGAGTGCCCCGCCGCGGAGTTCGACGCCGCCGGTGCCCTGATCAACGCGGACGAGGCGATCGGCGAACTGGTCAACACCCACGGCGCCGGGTTCTTCTCCGGGTACTACAACGACCAGGAGGCCACCGACGAGCGACTCCGCCACGGCATGTTCTGGTCCGGCGACCTCGCGTACAAGGACGCCGACGGGTGGATCTACCTGGCCGGCCGCACCGCGGACTGGATGCGCGTCGACGGCGAGAACCTCGCCACCGCTCCCATCGAACGGATCCTGCAGCGCCTGCCCGCCCTGAACCGCGTCGCCGTCTACGCGGTGCCGGACGATCACGTCGGCGACCAGGTGATGGCCGCGATGGTTCTGCAGGACGCTGCCGAACTGACCCCCGAGATGTTCGAGGAGTTCCTCGCCGCCCAGCCGGACCTGTCGCCGAAGGCGTGGCCCCGCTACGTGCGCATCGCTGCCGACCTGCCCGGTACCGCTACGAACAAGATCCTCAAACGCGAACTGGTGCAACAGGGCCCGACTCCCGGCGGCGGCGTGCTGTGGTCCCGCCGCGACCGTCGCGCGACGGGCACGACATCGGGGGAGGAGGGCGGCTACGTCGTGACCGGGTGATCCGGGGGAGACGCCGCGCGTTCGAGTCTCGCTGAGCGGGACTCCGGCGAGGGCGTCGCAGGTGCGCTCCTAGCATCCGCGTCATGACCGCAACCACCGTCGCCGCCTCCGACGTGCACGCGCTGCTCGAACGCCGGCAGCAGTACTCGCGTGACCACCTCGAGGAGTGGATGCGGCCCGAGGAACGCTCGGTGTTCTCCCCGTACGACCGGTTCGGCGCCGCCGCCCAGGGCTGCACCGGCAGGCACGAGGGCAGGAACCCGCGCGGAATCGTCGTCTTCTGACCGCGACGAGAGGTCTCGCCATGGAGAGGGTGGCGTCGTTGCCGGCGGACACGCAACTGGGCCGGGTGGCCGAGCGGGTACGCCGGATCGAGGCGCTCGGGTACGACACCGTGCACGTGTCGGAAACGGTGCGGGACCCGTTCACCGTGTGCGCGCTGGCGCTGGAACACACGTCGCGGCTGACGGTGCGCACCAGCATGGTCGTGGCCTTCGCCCGGAGCCCGATGGTGACCGCGTATTCCGCGTGGGAGCTCGCCCGCTTCTCCGGGGGCCGCTTCCAGCTCGGTCTCGCGACGCAGGTCCGCGGCAACATCGTCGGCCGGTTCTCGATGCCGTGGAGCAATCCCGCCGCCCAGCTGCGCGACTACCTCGACTCCCTGCGGGCGATCTTCGGCTCGTTCGCCACCGGAGAGCCTCTGTCGCACAGCGGCACGCACTACACATTCGACCGGTTACAGCCGTACTTCCGACCCGGCCCCGTCCACGTCCCGGCGCCGCAACTGTGGACCGGTGGCGTCAACCGGCGGATGTGTGTGCTCGCCGGTGAGTGCTCCGACGGATTCGTCACGCACCCGACGAACTCGCACCCCACGTTCCTGCGCGAACACATCCTGCCCGCACTGCGCGAGGGTGCCGAACGCCGCGGCCGGCGCGACGGCGGCCCCCGCGTCGTGGTGGTTCCCAAGGCGATCACCGGCCGCGACGACCGCGTCGTCGCGGCCGCGCGCGAGGCGGCCCGCTCCGAATTCGCGTTCCTGTACTCGACACCCGCCTACCGCGGAACGCTGGCGGCGCTCGGTCTCACCGAATTCGGTGAGCGGCTGACCAGGCTGGCGCGGGAACAGCGTTGGAACGCGATGACGGAGACGGTGACCGACGACGTCCTGCGCACCCTCGTCCCGCACGGCACCTATGCCCAGCTGCCGGCCGTCCTCGAATCCTGGTACGGCGGCACGTGCGACGGGTTGTCGATCGACCCGCCCGAGGACCTGGCCGACGACGACGAATTCGCGGCCCTGCTCGACCGCATCCGGGCGATCCCGGTGCGGCCGGTGCGGTGAGGACCGCGGCGCCCGACGGGTCGCCTCGTCAGGCCGGTCCGCCTGCGGCCTCGCCGTTGCGCTCGGCACGACGCCCGACCTTCTCCGCCTCGGACAGATCCTCCAACCGCTCGGCGCGGGCACGCTTGTCGGCTGCCTCGCCCTGTTTGTCGGCGGCGTCCTTCAGCTGCGCCTCGGCCGGGGCGGCGGCGGCCTGCTCGGCGGCCCTGATCTGCTCCCGTTCCTTCCGCCGGGCCGATTCGACCGCCTGCGTGCGCTGTGCCGCCTCGGCGTCGGCCTGCCGTTTCGCCGCCTCGGCGCGTTGCTCGGCCTCCCGTGCGGCGGTGCGCTTGCGCTCCTCCTCACGGGCCCGGGCCTGCGCCACCTCACGCTGCCTCGCCTCGTGGGCCTCCGACTGCTGCGCCCGCGCCTGCTCGCGCTCGGCGCGCAGCGCGGCGTCGGCCTCCTGCTCCTTGCGGGCGGCCTCCTCCTCGAGGGCGCTCGCCCGGGCGAACGCGTCGGTGCGCTCGGTCATCGCGGCGCCGCGCTGCTGCACGTCGCGGGCGCCGAGCACGGTTCCCACGGTCCCGTCGAGCAGGCCGAGGCCCCGCTCGTACATCAGTCGTGGGGGTGCTTCGGGCGGGAACCGCGAGAACACCTGCTGCTCGATCATCTGCAGCGGGAATCGGAAGATCTGGTACTGAAGGCGCAACACGGCCAGGGGCACGGTGGTGATGTTCATGTCGTCTCCGCTTCGTCGGGTATGAGAGGTCAGGGCGTTTCGGCGTCGTCGCCGAGGCTCTCGGCCTTCTGCCGGGCCCGCGCGGCCTGGGCGCGCGCCTCGGCGGCCTCGTCCATCGCCTCCTGGTGTTCCTCGGTGGCATCGATCGCGTCGGCGGTGGCCTCGGCCACCCGGGCGCGCTCGGCGGCCTGCGCGCGCGCCGTCTCGACGCGGGCGTCGCGTTCGGCTTCGAGCCGCCCGGCCGCGGCCCGGTGCTGCGCCTGCTGCTCGGCGGCCAGATGCTCGCTCTGCTGCCGGCGGCGCACGTCCTGCTCCGCGGCCGCGGCCTCCTGCCGGACCGTCGCTCGTTCCTGCGCGCCCCGCTCGTGGACCGACCCGAGTTCGTCCGCAGCCTCCTCGGTCTCCGCCCGCGCGACGGCTTCGGCGGTGTTCGCCTCCTTGCGTGCGTGGGCCTCGGCCTGCTGGAGCTGGCCCTCGGCGGTGAGCGAGTCGTTGCCGGTCACCGCGCCCGCGACTTCCTTCGCCTTGCCCTTGATGGAATCCAGCAAGCCCTCGCGGGCTTCCGCGGACGTGCCCTCTTCGTCCATGACGTCCTGCTCCTCGGTGGTAGGGACTGTCTGTGCGGGGTTGTCCGCTACCCGGGGGTAACCGCAAATGGCCCGTGTCAATCACGCAGGAGGATTTTCGGAGTGCGGATCCGGGCCCGGCCGCCTGCGCTCCGGCGGACAATGAGGCGCGAGGATCCGGCTCAGGGGGAGGCGACGTCGATGACCGGGAACGACGGCTCGGCTCCGGACGGAAGGCTTCGACGGGTGCTCCCGGAGGCCGGAGCGCACGTCGGCGGCGGCCGCTACCGGCTGGTGGAGCGGCACGGCACCGTGGGCGGCCTGCAGTGCTGGCGGGGGCGCGACACGGCCATGAACCGGACCGTCGCGCTGACCCTCGTGCCTCGCCCCGCCCCGGATGCCGGCTTCTTCCCGGGGCTGTGCGTGCGGACCGCCTCGGCGGCCTTCGAGCGGGCAGGGGCCGCAGCCCGGGTCTTCGACGTGGTCGGCGACACCGACCACTGCGTGGTGGTGGCAGAGTGGACGCGGGGCCGGTCGCTGCGCGACGTCGCCGCCGACCGTCCGGACCCGGCCGCGGCCGCACGGATGACGCTTCGCCTGGCCGAGACGGTGCGCGCCGCGCACCGGCAGTCCACGGTCCTGTGCCTGGACGATCCGGTCCGCGTCCGGGTCGGCGAGTGCGGTATCGCCGTCCTCGCCTTCCCCGCGATCCTGTCCGGTGCGGACGAGACGACCGACGTCGCCGGGCTCGGCGCGGTGCTGCGCTGCCTGCTCGGCGCCGGCGAGGCGCGCCCCGGCGCACGGCCGATGCGGCAGCTCGCCGACGAGGCATTGGACGGACACGTCTGTACCGCAACCGATTTCGTCGACCGGCTGGATCGGATGCTCCCCCGTGACGACGTGCGGTTCCGGGGCGCGGAACGCACGGCCGAAGCCGTACGCCGCCAAACCCCTTCGCCGGCACCGGAACGGTTCCCGGCGCATCGGCCGCCCGCGACCCCTCCCCGGCGCATCGCGGTCGTGCCTGCCTCGGCTGCAATGGTTCTGGTGGCGTGTCTCGCCGCGGTCGGCTGGGTCGCCGGCACCGCCCTGAGTGGCCCGGGTGGCGATTCCGTGGTGACGGCACCGACGCTGCCCGCAGTCGCCGTCGTGGCGCCGACGATCGGTGCCGGGGCGGCGCCGATCAGCGCCCCCCCTCGTTCCGCTGTCCGTGCGCGCCCAGTCGCGGGACGGGACTACCGACAATGCGGTGACGGCGGACCTTGCGGCGGACGCCAACCCGAACACGGCCTGGAGCACCGACCTGTATCCCCGGCCGGTCCCGGCCGGCCGGAGCGGCGTGGGCCTGACGATCGCCTTCCCGCGGCCGGTCCGGCTCGGCGAGGTCCGGATCGACAGCCTCAGTGCCGGTTCGCGTGTCGAGATCCGAACCGCGCCCCGCGGTGGCGGCCCGCACCCCGCGGCGCAGACGATCGGCGGCGCTGTCCTCGTCTCCGGCGTGACCCGCATACCGGTGGCGGCGACGGCGGCACCGATGTCGGAGGTGCTCGTCTGGATCACGGAGCTGGCGTCGGTCGGGCCCGGCCGCTTCCGGACGTCGCTGTCCGAGGTGGGATTCAGCGGAGACGCCGGACCGTGATCGTCCGCTGGCACCTCGTCAGTCGTACGCGCGGACGTGGCGGACGACCACCCGCGGACCGTACCGTGCGCGCGCACGGGCCAGTGCCTCCGACCGCACCTGCTCCTCGGTCACTCCCGTGGGCAGGGACAGGATCAAGCTCTCCGTGCGGTGGTCCGGGTCGGCGGGATCCTCGACCAGGCACATCCAATCGAACGTTCCACCGGCGCGTCTGCGGGCCAATTCGATCCGGGCCGCCTCGACAGGCCCGCACCCCACGGCGGCATCGTGCGTCGTGCTCTGGTCCACGAGCCGCACGAGATGCTCGGTGGACCACCGGTGCACACCGCTGTTCAGCCGAACAGGATCCATCGCGTCACCGCCTCCCCGCGGCACATCCCCGGACCCTTCGCTTCGGGCGTCGAGTCCGGTGCGAGAGCTCTCCGGTGATTCTTCCACCTGTGCGGCCGGACGAGAAGGCCGGTTGCGGCGTATCCGCCGAGCGGACCGGCCGGGTGCCGGGCGTGGCGCCGGAGCACCCCGTCGGCCACGATGACTTCACACCCCGCACGTCGAATCGAAGGACGGTCCCGCAATGAGCACCCCCGAGCTGGCCCGGCACGCCTCGCGGTTGCGGGCCGATCTGCACGTGTTCGATCGACGTATCAAGGAACTGAGCGAAGAGTTCGGGCGGATCGATCGCCATTCCCACGGAGACTCCGCCGAGGCCGCGCTCCTCGAGATCCTCGACCTCCTCGCCGACGCGCGCCTGGATCTGCGCAGCGTCGACAAACATCTGGAGACGGCGGTCCGGCACGCCGAGAACCTGCACTGATCGCCGCGAGGGCACACCCGCTCCGCCGCCGGTGGCGGTTCATTCCATAATTCCATAGAATGTCGTAGTGAAGTCGGCCGCGTCTCCCGCCGGGAAGGCCCGGCGCGCGGCGACCCTGATCCCACACGTCCCCGGAGGGCGGCTCATGAACAGCCCCACGCGCCCCACCACCCCGTCCGGCGAACGGATCGGACTCGGCCTGCGCCGCAACGCCGCCCAGTTCACGCTGCTGGTGGTGGTCAACGCCCTCGTCGGCGGCATGCTCGGCCAGGAACGCACCGTGCTGCCGCTGCTCGCCGAGGAGGAATTCGGCATCCGCGCCTACACCGCCGGCCTGTCGTTCATCCTCGTCTTCGGCCTGTCGAAGGCGATCACCAACTATTTCGCGGGCACCTTCTCCGACCGGTACGGGCGCAAACCGGTGCTCGTGGCCGGCTGGCTGGTCGCAGTCCCGGTGCCGCTGCTGCTCATCTGGGCTCCGTCGTGGGGCTGGGTGATCTTCGCCAACGTGCTGCTCGGCATCAGCCAGGGACTGACCTGGTCCACCACGGTGGTGATGAAGATCGACCTCGTCGGCCCGGCCCGCCGGGGGCTCGCGATGGGACTGAACGAGGCCGCGGGGTATGCCGCCGTCGCCGCGACCGCGCTGGCCACCGGCTACCTGGCCGAGGCCTACGGTCTGCGGCCGGCGCCGTTCCTGCTCGGCATCGCCTTCGCGGCGCTCGGCCTGGGACTGTCCACCCTCGCAGTGAAGGAGACCCGCGAACACGCGCGCCTCGAAGCCGTCGGCCACGTGGCCCGCGCCGACGGACGCCACGACCACCTGCACGACAAGCTCACCGACCGGCAGGTGTTCGTCCAGACCAGCTTCAAGGAACCGGCACTGTCGTCCGCCAGCCAGGCCGGCCTGGTCAACAACCTCAACGACGGCCTCGCCTGGGGCCTGTTCCCGATCCTGTTCGCCGCGGCCGGCCTCTCGGTCGGCCGGATCGGCGTCCTCGCCGCGCTGTACCCGGCCGTGTGGGGAGTCGGCCAGCTGGTCACCGGCGCGCTGTCGGACCGGTGGGGCCGCAAGTGGATGATCGTCGCCGGCATGTGGCTGCAGGCCCTGGCCCTGGCCGTGATCGCCGTCTCGGATGCGTTCCTGCCGTGGGCGATCGCCGCGGTGGCGCTCGGCGCCGGCACCGCGCTGGTCTACCCGACCCTGCTCGCCTCGATCGGCGACGTCGCCCACCCCGCCTGGCGGGCACGGTCCGTGGGCGTGTACCGGCTCTGGCGCGACGGCGGATTCGCCGCCGGCGCCCTGCTGGCCGGTATCGTCGCCGACGCGTTCGGCGTCCACGCCGCCGTGTGGGTCGTGGCCGCGCTGACCGCCCTGTCCGGGCTGATCGTCGCGGTGCGCATGTACGAGACCCACCCCCGACCTGCCCGCGTCGCACAGGAGGACCCCGCCCATGGCTGACCGAGCCGCCAAGGATGCCCTCTTCGGGGAGTTCGCCGCCGTCGGCAAGGTGCTCGGCAACCCCGCGCGCCTGGAACTGCTCGACCTGCTCGCGCAGGGCCCGCGCAGCGTGGACGAGCTCGCCGCCGCCGCCGGGCTCGGGGTGAGCACCTGCTCGGCGCACCTGCAGACGCTGCGCGCGGCCGGGCTGGTGCAGTCCCGCCGCGACGGCAAGCGGATCTTCTACTCGCTCGCCGGGGACGACGTGGCCGTCCTGTGGGACACCCTGCGCCGCGTCGCCCAGCGGCACCGCCCGCACACCGAGCTCGCCCGTCGCGCGTATCTCGGCCCGGACGACACACCACGGCCGTCGGCACCGAGGAACTGCTGCACCGCCTCGAGACCGGCGAGGTGGTCCTGCTCGACGTGCGCCCCGAGGCCGAATACGCCGCCGGGCACCTGCCCGGCGCGCTGCACGTGCCACTCGACGAGCTGACCGAGCGGCTCGCGGACCTGCCGGCGGGCCGCGAGATCGTCGCCTACTGCCGCGGCCGGTACTGCGTGCTCGCCCACGACGCCGTCCGGCTGCTGCGCACCCACGGCGTGCCCGCCCGGCGCGCCGCCGACGGTGTGCTCGAGTGGCGACTCGCCGGCCTGCCCGTCGACTCCGACGTCGCCTGACCGCCTCCGCGACGTTCGCGTCCGGTTCAGTTCCGGGTCACGCGCCGGCCACCGAACCGGGCTTTCCGGTACCTACGGTCCGAAGGACTCGACCGGATCGATGGAGGTATCGAAACAGTGACGACGGCACCACTGAATCGCCGCGGGTTCCTCGGACGCACCGCGCTGGCCGGCCTCGGCGTGGCCCTCGCCGGCAGCGTCGAGGCGATCGTCCGCCCCGGACTTGCGTCCGCCGTGCCCGGCACGGCGATCGGCTACGGCCCGCTCGTCCCGGATCCCAACCGCATTCTCGCCCTGCCCGTGGGCTTTTCGTACACCGTGGTGTCGCGCTCCGGGGAGACGACCCTCGACGACGGCACGCCCGTCCCCAGCGATCCCGACGCCAACGGCGTGTTCGCGCACGGCAACGGTTCCACGATCGTGACCAACCACGAGATCGGCAAGGACGAGCCGTTCGGCGTGCCCGTCGTCGACGGCCTGACCTACGACCCCGGCGCCCGAGGCGGCACCACCACCGTCACGGTGGGGCCGAACGGGCAGCGCACGGGCCAGTACGTCAGCCTGGCCGGCACCGTGAACAACTGCGCCGGCGGAATCACCCCGTGGGGCACGTGGCTGACGTGCGAGGAAACCGAGGCACGCGCCGGCTCCAAGGGATTCACGCTCGACCACGGCTACGTCTTCGAGGTCGACCCCGCGAGCCAGGCAGCCAACCGCGGCAAGAGCCCGGTGCCGCTGAAGTTCCTCGGCCGGTACGCGCACGAGGCCGTCGCCGTGGACCCGGCATCGAGCGCGATCTACCTCACCGAGGACGCCGACGAGCCCAACGGCCTGTTCTTCCGGTGGACGCCGCCGCAGGGTTTCCGCGGCGGGCCGGGCGCCCTGCGTGAACTCGCCGTGCCGCCGGGCGGCGACACGGCGGGCAGCCTGCAGGCGATGAAGTGCCTCGACGGCGGCACGCACGTGCCCGACCTGTCGCAGGCCACCGAGCCGGGCGTGCGCTACGCGGTGGAGTGGGTCGACGTCCCCGACCGCGACGCCGCCACCACGCCGGTGCGCGCACAGTTCGCCGCCGACGAGGTCACCCGCAGCCGCAAGCTCGAGGGCCAGTGGTGGGGCGACGGCGGCGCCTACTTCGTCGCCAGCTACGCCCGCACCGGCGACGGCAGCGTCGCCGAGCACGACGGCCAGGTGTGGTTCTACGATCCGGCCTCACAGACGGTCACGCTGAAGACGCTGTTCGGGGTCAACCCCGACCCGTCCGTCGACACCGGCAACTACGACGGTCCCGACAACATCACCGTCTCGCCGTACGGCGGCGTGATCCTCGCCGAGGACGGCGACGGCATCAGCCACCTCATCGGCGTCACCGCCGAGGGACAGCCGTTCGCCATCGCCCGCAACGAACTCAACGACAGCGAGTTCTGCGGACCGGCGTTCAGTGCCGACGGCAAGACCCTGTTCGTCAACATCCAGTCGCCCGGGCTGGTCCTTGCCATTACCGGGCCGTGGCGTCGTCCGATCAACTGATCGCACGGCCCGCGCGGCGCCGCGGGCCGTGCGTGTCAGGCGGACCAGGACCGCCAGCGCAGATCGGCGATCCGGAGCACCGGCCCGGCCGGGCGGGCGGCCCGGTACTGCGCGTACTTGACGGCGAGCGCATCGAGACCGGCCGTGCCGACCGCGGAGCGCGGGTCGTGGACGGTGGCGGTGCCGTCGAGGCGTACCCACCACAGGTGTGTCCAGTCCTCCTCGTAGTGGTCGACGAGCACGGTGACGTGCGGGTTGCCCTCGATGTTGCGCAGGCGCCGCAGCCGGCGCGTCGTCTTCGGTTTGTCGTCGACGCAGGTGTAGAGGACGTCGCCGGCGAGCGCGAACACGATCGGGACGAGGTGCGGGCGCCCGTCGGGCCCGGCGGTGGCGAGCCGTGCGACGCGGGCGGCGGTGACGAGAGCGCGTGCGTCCACACCCCCCACGGTAGGCGCCCGCCGGCCGTTACCTTCTCGGTCCGGGGATCCGCCTGTCGGGGCCGAACCGCGAGCCCGCGAGGCCCGGCGGCGCCGGCCGCCAGTTGTACTGGTTCTGCGGCGGCGGGGATTCCAGGTCGGCCCAGGCTTCCCGCGCCCAGGACTCGGCCTCCGGTCCCGGGCCGAAATCGATGCCCAGCGACGGGTCGTGGGTGCAGATCACCCAACGGTGACCGTCGGGAGTCTCGTGGATGCGGTAGTGCCGTGCCGTCGTGGGGTCGGGGAGAGGTGCCATGGGGACCGGGTTCCCCGCGGCGCGGCGAATCATGTCGGGCGCATTCCTCAGGTGCTGCCGAGGCGCTGCGGCCGGGCCGTGTCCGCTTCCACCCGAAGCACATCGAGGACGACGTCGCCGTCGACGGTCTCCTCCTCGACGAGGATCGCGGCCAGCCGGTCCAGCGCCGTCCGATGCTGCGTCAGGAGCGCGACCGCCCGTTCCTCGGCGGCCCGCAGCAGCCGGGCGACCTCGCGGTCCACGAGCTGCTGGGTGTGTTCCGAGTAGGGCCGCACGAGGCTCCGGTCGCTGGTGTCGGCATGGAGGTAGTTGGGATCGCCGGAGCCGTACCCCACCGGGCCGAACGCTTCGGACAGCCCGAATTCCCGCACCATGCGCACGGCGATCCGGGTCGCGCCGCTCAGATCGTCGGCGGCGCCGGTCGAGCCCTCCCCGAACACGACGATCTCCGCGGCCCGCCCACCCACCCGCACGGTGAGCAGATCGTTGAGATATCCCTCGCTGTAGAGGTGGCGTTCGACCTCGGGGAGCTGCTGGGTCGATCCCAGCGCCATGCCCACGGGCAGGATCGTCACCTTCGCCACCGGGTCGGCGTGCGGGCACAGGGCCGCGAGCAGCGCGTGACCCGATTCGTGCACCGCCACCGAGGTCCGTTCCTCGGGGAGCAGGGCGTTGGCGCTCTCGCGCCGGCCGAGCAGCAGGCGGTCGCGCGCGGACGACAAGTCGTCGGCGCAGATGACGGTGCGGTCGTCGCGGACGGCGTTGATGGCGGCCTCGTTGACCAGGTTCGCCAGATCCGCACCCGAGAACCCCGGGGTGGCCCGCGCGAGCACACTCAGATCGACGTCGGGTCCGAGGTGTTTGCTCTGCAGGTGCACCGAGAGGATCGCGGCCCGTTCCGACTGGGTGGGCAGGGGGATGACCACCGTGCGGTCGAACCGGCCCGGCCGCAGCAGTGCCGGATCGAGCGCCTCCGGGCGGTTCGTTGCCGCCAGCACCACGATGCCGACGCTCTGATCGAAGCCGTCCATCTCGGCCAGCAACTGGTTGAGCGTCTGCTCCCGCTCGTCGTTTCCGGCGTAGGTCCCGACGCCGCGTTTGCTGCCGATGGCGTCGATCTCGTCGATGAAGATGATCGACGGGGGGCTCTTGCGGGCCTGCTCGAACAGGTCCCGCACGCGGGAGGCGCCGACGCCGACGAACATCTCCACGAACTCCGAGCCCGTGACGGACAGGAAGCGCACCTCTGCTTCACCCGCCACCGCGCGGGCCAGCAGCGTCTTGCCGGTGCCCGGCGGGCCGATCATCAGCACGCCGCGGGGACCCTTCGCGCCGGCGGCCGCGTACTTCTCCGGATCCCGCAGGAAGTCGACGACCTCGCTGATCTCCTGCTTGACGCCGTCGTATCCGGCGACGTCGGCGAAGCGGGTGGTCGGCCGGTTCGCCTCGATCACCCGGGCCTTCGAGCGGCCGAACGTTCCGATGCCCCCGATACCGCCGGCGCCGCCGCTGAATGCGCGCTGCGCCCGGCGGCCGAGCCACAGCAGCAGTCCCGCGAACACCACGAAGGGCAGCATGCTGAACAGAATCGCCCCCCACGGGCTGTCGTCGGTCTGTTCCGCGCTGACCCGGACCTGCTTCGCCTGCAGCTTGTTGTCGAGCCCGGCGAGGTCCAGCGCGGTGGGTAGCTGGGTGACGAATTCGGTTCCGTCGGAAAGTGTTCCGTAGACCGATCCCTTGTCGTCGATCGTCACCTGTTCCACGGTGCCCGCGTCGACCCGGTCCACGAAGTCGCTGTAGGTCAGGGTGCTCGACGTCGGGGTCTGCAGGGCCAGGGCGACCACCAGGCCGCCGAGCAGGACGGCGACCGCGACCAGCTGCCACCACAGGCCCGAGGACGGCGCCGGCGGGGGCGGCGGGTCCGGGGGAGGCCCCGATCGCGCCGACCGTGAGTGGTGAACGGAGAAGAACCTGGTCCGTGTGATCATTCGGCGCTCTCCTGCCTGACCTGTCCGCGTCGGATCCACGGTATCCGGACGCACGGAGGTCCTCACCCGTGTCAGCAGGATCGACGAGAGACTGTCGAGTGTGGCGGCGAACCTCGACGTCGGTATCGCAGGGTTCGCCGCCACGGTCCGGGGCTCAGGCCCGGACGGGGACCGGTCGGGGCGGCGGTGCCTCGGCAAGTTCACGGACGAGGTCCTCGGCGGCGGGCCAGTGGCCGTAGCCGGCGGCGGGGTTGAGGTGCCCGACCGGTCCGGCGTCGACGAGTCTGCTGCCCCAGTGCCGCGCGAGAGCGGCGGCCCGGTCGAACCCACAGAGCGGGTCGTTGCTGCTGGCGGCGACGATGCTGGGAAACCGCAGCGGTGTGCGCGGCGTGGGATACCAGCCGTTGTCGCGTAGCTGCTCGGGGGTGGGGTAGCCGGCGGGCAGCGCGACGGTGAGGTCGGGTGGGGTGGCCAACAACGCGCCCACGACGGGGTGGTCGTGGCGCTGGGCCCACGCCACGGTGATCATCACACCGGCGCTGTGCGCGACCAGCAGCACCGGGCCGGTCGTGCCGGCGACGACCTCGTCGAGGGCGGCGACGCGGGCGGCGAGACCGAACTTGTCGCGCTGCAGCGGCTCGACCGTGGTCACCTTCGGCAGCCGCGCGGCGAGCAGGGTCTGCCAGTGCTCGGCGACGTGGCCGCGCAGGCCCGGCACGATCACCACGGTCGTGGTATCGAGGGTGCTCACTTGTCGGCTCCGGTCTGCTGCGCGGGGGTGGCGGACAGGGTGGCGAGCTTGCGGACGCCGGCGGGGTAGACGCGCTTGCCGGCCAGCAGCACCGCGACCGCGCCCAGGTAGACGAGCGGCGCGAGTTGCAGAGCATTGGCGAGGCTGATCCTGTCCGCGAGGACACCGACGACGAACGGGCCCGCGGCCAGCCCGAGCAGGCTGTTGGCCAGGGTGGTGGTGCCGAACGCCGACGCCCGCACGGTGGGGTGGGTCAGGTTGGCGACCATCGCGGTGACCGCGCCGGTGGAGCCGGCGGAGAAGAACGCGCCCAGTCCGAGCAGCACCAGCTGGGCGGTGCCGACCGGCAGCCGGAACCCGACGATCAGCAGTACCCCGGCGGCGAGGCTGATCGCGATCGCGACTGTCCACTTGCGGGCCGGGTCGATGCGGGCGGCCCGGTCGGCGACGATGCCGCACACGATCATGCCGGCGCCGATGAGCAGCACGAAGACCGCGGCCATCGCGGCGGCCTTGTCCGCGGCCAGCCCGTAGGAGCGGCCGAAGAAGCTGGGCAGCCACGCCATCAGCGCGGCGGCGGTGAACATCTGCAGCCCGCCGCCGATGTAGGCGCACAGCACCGCGGGGTTGGTGAACAGGCTCGAGATCGGGGCACGTGCAACCGGGCCCGGCGCCTCGGTGTGGGTGGTGTTCGTGTCGTCGTCGATGGCGTGGCGGGCGAGCTTGCGCTCGCTGACCAGGGCCCAGAACAGCGCGACCAGGATCAGCCCGAAGATCGCCATCGAAGCGAAGGACCAGCGCCAGGACAGCTGCACGGCGATGACCCCGCCGAATGCGACGCCGATCACCGACCCGAACGAGCCGCCGGCCATGAACGCACCCGAGAGCGAGGCCCGCAGCCGCGGCGCGAACACGCTGAGCACGACCGCGATACCGACGCTGCCGTAGGCGGCCTCACCGACCCCGACCAGGAACCGGGCGCCGAGCATCTGCTCGTAGGAGCCCGCCACCGCGCACAGCAGGGTCGCCACGCTCCACAACGCGGCCATCACGACGAGGCTGCGCACCCGGCCCCACCGGTCGGCGAGCATCGACAGCGGCAGGGTGAGCAGCCCGACCATCAACGCGACCACGCTGTTCAGCGATGCGAGGTGCGAATCCGACAGCGACCATTCGGCTTTCAGGAACGGGAACACCGCACTGAGGACCTGCCGGGACATGTAGTCCGACAGCAGCAGTCCGAAGGTGAGTGCGAACACGAGCCACGGGTAGAACCGGGATCGCCCGCTGCGGCGAGACGGCGCCGACACGGTCGCGGACCGCTCCGGCGCGGTGGGGGTGAGAGAGGGCATGATCTTCCTAAACCTCGGGTGGGGTGGGGAGAAGCGCGATGGCTGGGGGTGAAGTTTGTGGTGCTGACGGCCGGTGGGAGAAAGGGTTTCGCGTGCCCGGGGGCGCGGCTCCGGGCGTGGTGTCACGCCCCGCGGGTCACGCGGATGCTGCGTCAGGCGTGCTGGGTGAAGCCGCGCTGGCCGGGGCGGCGGTTGGGCGCGAAGCCGATCTTGGCGAGGGTCTCCTCGGCGCTGGTGTAGTGCTCGTCGAGCTTGTAGATCTCGCGGGCCTCCTTGCCGGTGGCGACCTCGCGACCGAGTTCGTTCGCGATGCGGACGAGCTGTTCGACCTGCGCCACGGAGGTCATCTTCTCGCCCTTGCGGCCCCACAGGGTGTCCTCGGTGCCGCAGCGGGCGTGCAGGCCCATCGCGATGGCCATGGTGTTGACCGGCAGCACGCTGCGCATCAGGGTTTCCAGGGTGAGCACCGCCCCGTCGGGGGTGTGGCGGATGAACTCCATCATGTTGTACGGGTTGGGGCCGTCGAAGCCGCCGCCGATGCCGACCCAGGTCACCATCAGCGGGCCGGTGTAGACGCCGCGACGGATCAACCGCTCCACGGTCTCGAGCTGGGCGATGTTGGCGAGCTGGAAGTGCGGCTGGATACCGTTGGCCTGCAGCCGGCGCAGGTGCTCCTCGACCCAGCCCGGCCCGGCCGGGACGGTCATCTCGCGGTAGGCGTCGTAGACCTCGGGGCGCTCGAAGGAGGTGCCGGCGATGTCGTCGGCGGTCATCAGCTCGACGATGTTCATCTGATTGGTGTTGATCGCGATGGTGACCTGGTCGGGCTTGGGGTCGAGTTCGGCGAGCATGTGGCGGGTGTCGTCGGAGAGCCACTTCGCGTCCGCGCCCTCGCCTTCGGGTGCGAACGAGATCGAGCCGCCGACCTGCAGGATCATCTCGGGTACCGCCTCGCGCAGCCGTGCCAGCAGCTCGTTGAACTTCGAGAGCCGCTTGGAGCCCTTGCCGTCGAGTTCCCGCACGTGGATGTGCAGCACGGTCGCGCCGGCCTCGTAGCAGTCCACCGCCTTCTGCACGTGCTCGTCCATGGTCAGTGGCAGGTCCTCGGCGAAGTCGTCGATGTCCCACTCCGGGCCGTAGGGGGCGACGGTGATGACCAGCTTCTCCTGGTTCTCCGGGAACAGGGCGTCGTCGTGGAAGTGCATGGTGGTGCTCCGATCAGAGTTGTGGTGGGGTTGGTGAGGGTGAACGGGACGGGGGAGGGGTCAGAAGGTGGCGTCGCCGACGATGCCGGCGCGTTCCATCTTGCGTACTGCGGGCCAATAGTCCTGCACCGCATAGTGTTGCGTGGATCGGTTGTCCCAGATGGCGACGCTGTTGGGGGTCCAGCGCCACCGCACCTGGTATTCCGGGATCGCGGCCTGGCTGATCAGGTAGCGCAGCAGATCCCCGGCGCCGGGGGCGTAGTCGATGCCGAAGCGGACGTTGTCGGGGGTGTGGTAGTTGACGAAATGGGTGGCGAAGGCGTTGACGAACAGGATCTTCTCCCCGGTTTCCGGATGGGTGCGCACCACCGGGTGCTCGGCGTCGGGGAACCGCTCGTGCAGCGCGTGCCGGGCCTCGAGGGGCATGTTCGCACCGAAGCTGGCCTCGATGCTGTGGCGGGCGCGCAGCCCGTCGATCCGGTCCTTCACCGATTGCGGCAGCCGCGTGTAGGCCAGCGCCATGTTCACCCAGACGGTGTCGCCGCCGACCGGTGGGATCTCCACGGCGCGCAGCACCGAACCCATCGGAGGGTTCTGCCGCCACGTGGCGTCGCAGTGGTAGGCGTTCTCGTAGTGCTCCGGCGCGCTGTCGAGGTCCTTGTAGATCCGCACCAGCCCGGGATGGTCGGGGTCGCTGCCGGCCACCGGGTGATCCTCGAGCGGGCCGAACCGTTCCGCCAGCGCGACGTGCTCGGCGCGGGTGAAGTCCTGCCCGCGCAGGAACAGCACCTTGTGACGCAGCAGCAGCGCACGCAGCTCGGCGAACAGGGCGTCGTCGCGCGACACCTCGCCCAGGTCCACGTCGAACAGCTCCGCACCGATCGTGGCGGTCAACGGCTCGACCCGGAACGGGGTCACCGTCCGTGTCCGCCGGGGCATCTCGATCGTGACAGACATTGCGTTGTCTCCTAGAAGAATTGGGGTTCGGTGACGGCGTCGGGTATTCGCCGGGTTCAGAGGGTGAACACCGAGGTGCCGATGCTGGCGCCGGCCTCGAGATCGCGGTGTGCGGTCACCGCGTCGGCCAGCTCGTAGCGCTGGTTGATGTCGATGCGGATCCGGCCGGCGGCGACGTGGCCGAACACCTCGCCGGCCAGTTCGGCCCGCTCGGCCGGGTCGGCGATGTAGTCCGCCAGCGCGGGACGGGTCACGAACAGCGAGCCCTTCACCGCCAGCGACATCGCGTCGATCGGCGGGATCGGTCCGGACGCGGTGCCGAAGCACACCAGCAGGCCGCGGCGGGCCAGCGAGTCGAGCGAGGTCGCGAAGGTGGAGGCGCCGATGCTGTCGAACACCACCGGCACTCCGACCCCGTCGGTGATCTCGCGGACCCGGGCGGGGACGTTCTCGCGGGTGTAGACGATCACGTGTGCACAGCCGTTGGCGCGGGCGATCTCGGCCTTCGCGTCGCTGGACACGGTGCCGATCACGTTGATGCCCAGCAGATTCGCCCATTGAGTGACGATGGAGCCGACCCCGCCTGCGGCGGCGTGCAGCAGCACCGTGTCCCCGGCGTCCAGCGCGACGATGCGCCGCAGTAGATACGCACTGGTGAGCCCGCGCATGGTCATCGACGCCGCGGTCTCGAACGCGATCCCGCCCGGGAGCGTGATCAGGTGCTCGGCCGGCATCACCCGCTCGGTGCTGTAGGCGCCCAGCGGGCTGCCGGTGTAGGTGACGCGGTCACCCTCCCGCACGTGCGACACGCCGGTGCCGACGGCCTCGACCACACCCGCCGCCTCGACGCCCATGCCGGCGGGCAACGCGGCCGGGTAGAGCCCGGTCCGGAAGTAGGTGTCGGCGAAGTTGAGGCCGACCGCACCGTGGCGGATCCGGACCTCGCCCGGGCCGGGTTCCCCGACCTCGGCGTTCTCCCACCGCAGGACCTCCGGTCCACCGGTCTCGTAGAAACGAACGGCCTTCGCCACGGTATTCTCCTTCTCGGTCCCGGGTGCTCGCGTCGTGACGACTCGGAGATCCGAAACGTTGTGCTGTGGAACAGCTTTTGGATTCGCTCGGGTGCGCCGGTTCGGCTTGTGAGGGCGGTCACCGGGTGGCTCGTGCTGTGATGAACCCAACTCTAGTCGGACCATCCCATGGATACTTATCCTGGCGGGACTCCAAATATTCGCTTCGGGACGCTGCGGCGATCCAGCGGTCTCGCCGGCCCGGGACGTGCATCCCGCCGGGTTCGAGCCGGCTGCATCCCGGATGCGAGGGGCGTGATGGTGTGGGACGGTGTCGGTCGATCGAGCCGACCGGGGCGGCGTCGGTGTGCGACAACGGTGCTCATCGGATTCGCGTGGACTGCAGGCGGTGTGGTCTGTGCGCCATCAACCCTGTCCCGATACGAATAGTCTGCTGACCCGATGAGATAAGTACGGTGGGTGCGGTTCGGCTACCGTGGAGTGGCAAGCCGAAGACCCACATGGGTTCTCGATCGAGTCCCGCACTCCGCGGGCCACGTCCCCAGCACCGGGATCGTCGATGCAGCCGGCCGAGGCGGCCACCTGCCCGACGTGCTCGAAAACACCCGTCGCCACCCCTCAGGAAGATCGATGACCAGGACCATCTATACCGCCGACCACCTCGCCTTTCGTGACACGGTGCGTGACTTCACGCAGCGCCACCTGATTCCGGAGCACGAGCGGATCATCGAGCAGCGGTTCATCGACCGCGAGATCTGGATCGAGGCGGGCAAGCTCGGCCTGCTCGGTCTGGAGGTACCCGAACAGTACGGTGGCAGCGCGGCGGGAGACTACCGGTTCAATGCTGTTGTGGGGGAGGAACTCTCGCGGGTGAGTGCCGCGATCGCGTCGAGTTTCGGCATCCACTACGACATCGTGGCGCCGTATCTGGTGGAGCTGACCACCGAGGAGCAGAAGCAGCGGTGGCTGCCGGGGTTCTGCACCGGTGAACTGGTCGCCGCGATCGCGATGACCGAACCGGCCGCGGGCTCGGACCTGGCCGGATTGAAGACCACCGCCCGACGCGACGGGGAGGACTGGATCCTCAACGGGTCCAAGACGTTCATCACCAACGGTTACCACGCCGACCTGGTGATCGTGGCGGCGAAGACCAGTCCGGAGAAGAAGGCCAAGGGCATCACCCTGTTCGCGGTCGAGACCGGCACGGCGGGCTTCGAACGGGGCCGCAAGCTGGACAAGGTCGGCCAACCCGAGTCCGACACCGCCGAGTTGTTCTTCACCGACGTCCGGGTCCCGGCGGCGAACGTGATCGGCGAGGTCGACGGCGGGTTCGCGCACATGATGCGAATGCTGCCGCAGGAACGGATCTGCGCGGCGGTGTCGAATCTCGCGCACGCCGAGGCGATCCTGGCCGAGACCCTCGACTATGCCCGGGCGCGCAAGGCGTTCGGCCAGGCGATCGGCTCGTTCCAGTACAACAAGTTCCTCTTCGCCGAACTGGTCACCACGCTCGAGGTGGCGCAGGCGTTCGTCGATCGGTGCGTGCAGGCACACACCGAGGGGCGGCTCACCGCGGTGGACGCCGCGAAGGCCAAGTGGTGGAGCTCGCAGGTGCAGAACCAGATCCTCGACAGTTGCGTCCAGCTGCACGGCGGCTACGGGTTCATGAACGAATACCGGGTCGCGCGGGCGTGGAAGGACGCACGGGTGACCAAGATCTGGGCCGGGTCCAACGAGATCATGAAGGAGATCATCGGACGGGACCTCGGACTGTGAGCATCACCGCGCCGGCCACCCACGCGAGCGAACCCACCGAGTGGCTCGCCCGGCTGACGCGCACCCGGTCCGACGCCGCCGCCCGCATCGCGTGGCTGACCGGGGTGCTCGGCTCCATTCGCTGGGCTCCGGCGCTGTGCGTGCCCCTTCGGCCCCAAGCCGGTTCGGAGACGACCACCGACCACGACCCCATTCTCGAACCACACCGGAGAACCACAGCATGACCAATCTCAGTACCAATCTCGTTGTGTCAGCGCGCAACTACCCCGGCAAGACCGCGTTGCGGTGCGGCGAGGACACGCTCGCGTTCGCCGAGTTCGACGCGGCCGCGGCGCGGGTGGCAACCCTGCTCGAGCGGGCCGGGATCGCACCCGGTGACCGGGTCGCGGTGATGCTGCCCAACACCGCGGCGTTCGCGATCGTGTTCTACGGCATCCTGCGGCGCGGCGCGATCGCGGTGCCGATGAACCCCCTGCTGAAGGCCCGCGAGATCGAGTTCTTCCTGACCAACACCGCCGCGTCGGCGCTGTTCGCGACCCCGGTGTTCGCCGAGCAGGCCCGCGCCGCGTCCGACGCGGCCGACGCCCGGTTGTGGCTGGTCGACGACGACGACCTCGCCCGGCTGACCGCCGACCTGCCGGCGCAGGCCGCGCCGGTGGCACGGGCGGGTGAGGACACCGCGGTGATCCTGCACACCTCGGGCACCACCGGCAAGCCCAAGGGCGCCGAACTCACCCACGCCGGACTGGCCGGCAACGCAGAGGTGACCGCCCGCACCCTGATCCAGATCGGACCCGACGACGTCGTGATGGGCGCACTGCCGCTGTTCCACGTCTTCGGGCTCACCTGTGGGCTCAACGCCTCGGTCCTCGTGGGTGCCACGCTGACACTGGTGCCGCGGTTCGACCCGCGAGTCGCGCTCGAGGTGATCGCCCGCGACCGGGTCACCGTGTTCGAGGGCGTGCCGACCATGTACGCCGCGATGCTCGGTGTCGCCGGGGAACTCGACGCGGCGGCGACGGCGAGCCTGCGAGTGTGCGTCTCGGGCGGCGCGTCGCTGCCGGTGGCAGTGCTCACCGACTTCGAGCGGACCTTCGACGCGGTGATCCTGGAAGGCTACGGGCTGTCGGAAACCTCCCCGGTCGCCTCGTTCAACCACCCGGACCGCGTCCGTAAGACCGGCTCGATCGGCACCCCGATCGAGGGCGTGCGGATGCGTGTCGTGGACGGCACCGGTGCCGAGGTTCCGGCCGACCAGCCCGGCGAGATCCAGATCGCGGGACCGAACGTGATGAAGGGCTACTGGAACCTGCCCGAGTCGACCGCGGCCGCGATCGACGCGGCCGGCTGGTTCGCCACCGGCGACATCGGCCGCATCGACACCGACGGCTACTTCTACATCGTGGACCGCAAGAAGGACCTGATCATCCGCGGCGGGTTCAACGTCTACCCCCGCGAGGTCGAGGAGGTCGTCTACGAGCACCCTGCCGTGGCGGAGGCCGCGGTGGTCGGCATCCCGCACGCCAGCCTCGGCGAGGAGATCGGCGCCGCGGTCACGCTCAAGCCCGGCGCGAGCGTCGATCCCGCCGAGATCGTCGCATTCGTCAAACAGCGGGTCGCCGCCTACAAGTATCCGCGCCACATCTGGATCCTCGACACCCTGCCGCAGGGGCCGACCGGCAAGATCCTGCGCCGCGACATCACCATCCCGACCTTCGAAAGCAGCAACCGACCATGACCACCACCACCACCAAGCCGGCACACCGCCCCGACGAGCTCGCCGCGCCGCTGGACCTGCTGCTGGCCGGCTCGGCCCGCGGCGTGGCCGGCCGGATGCTGCCCAACCGATCCTGGGCCCGGCTCGCGGGCGGGCTGGCCACCCGCCCGGGCACGCTCGCGCACCGCGGCGGAAACCTGGCCAAGGAACTCGCTGCGGTCGCCGCCGGCCGCGCCGACCGCGCACCCGGCAAGGGCGACAAACGATTCGCCGACCCGGCGTGGCAGAACAACCCCTGGTTGCACCGCAGCATGCAGGCCTACCTCGCCACCGCCGACACCGCCTATGCCCTGCTCGCGGACGCGGGCTTGGACTGGCGCGACACCGAACGGATGCGGTTCGTGCTCGACAACCTCGTCGAGGGCCTCGCGCCGAGCAACAATCCGCTGCTCAACCCGCTCGGGTGGAAGGCGCTCATCGACACCGGCGGCCTGTCCGTGCTGCGCGGGGCGCGCGCGTTCGCCCGCGACATGGCCACCAAGCCGCGGGTGCCGGCGATGATCGAAGACGGCGCCTACACCCTCGGCGAGACCGTCGCGGTCACACCCGGGGCAGTGGTGTTGCGCACCCCGGTGTTCGAGCTGATCCAGTACGCTCCGCAATCCGCGACCGTGCGCGAGGTGCCGCTGCTGATGGTGCCGCCGGTGATCAACAAGTACTACATCACCGACATCGCCCCCGGTCGCAGCATGATCGAGTACTTCGTCGCCCAGGGCCAGCAGGTGTTCGCCATCTCCTGGCGAAACCCCCACGCCGAGCATCGGGACTGGGACCTCGACACCTACGGCGGCGCGATCCTCGAGGCGATGGACGCCGTCCAGGGGATCACCGGCACCGACCGCACGCATCTGCAGGGCAGCTGCTCGGGCGGGATCCTGGCCGCGACGACCGCCGCGTACCTGGCTGCCACCGGCCACGGCGACCGGGTTGCCGGGCTCACCCTGGCGGTGACCGTGCTCGACCAGGCCCAGGCCGGGTTCGCCGCCGCCGCCCTCGACGCACGCACCGCCGAGACCGCGATCGAACGCTCGCAGTCCAGGGGCTTCCTGGACGGGGACGAGCTGGCCGAGGTGTTCGCCTGGCTGCGCCCGACCGACCTGGTGTGGCGCTACTGGGTCAACAACTACCTGCAGGGCCGCCCGCCCGCGCCGTTCGACGTGCTGCATTGGAACGCCGACACCACTCGCATGACCGCCGGCCTGCACCGCGACCTGGTCCGTATCGGCGCTACCAATGCGCTGGCCACCCCCGGCACGATCGACCTGTTGGGCACCCCGATCGACCTCGGAGCGGTCACCGCCGACGCGTACGTGATCGGCGGCATCGCCGACCACATCTCGCCATGGCAGTCCTGCCACCGCAGCGCCGCCCTGCTCGGCGGCGCCGACACCCGGTTCGTGCTCTCCACCAGCGGGCACGTCGCCGCGCTGGTCAACCCACCCGGAAACCCCAAGGCGTCCTTCCGGGTCGGGCCCGTCGACGCGGACACCCCGGAGCAATGGTTCGACCGCGCGACGGTCACCCGCGACTCCTGGTGGCCGGACTACACCACCTGGCTCGCCGCGCGCAGCGGCGCCACCGTCGCCGCACCCACCACGCTCGGCGGCGCCGGCCACTCCCCGCTCGACCCCGCTCCCGGCACCTACGTACACCACATCTGACCCACCACGACCTCAGGAAGCGACATCATGACCACCACACTCGACAACCCGAAAGCACTGCTCGACCTGGTCGGGCACGAACTCGGCCGCACCGACTGGCGCGAGATCACCCAGGAGCAGGTGAACCGGTTCGCCGACGCCACCGGCGACCACCAGTGGATCCACACCGACCCCGACCGGGCGGTGGCCGGACCGTTCGGCACCACCATCGCGCACGGCTACCTCACCCTGTCGCTGACGCCGATCGTGCTCGCCGAGGTACTCGCCATCGACCACCTCGGGATGGCAGTGAACTACGGGGTGAACAAGGTCCGATTCCCCGCGCCGGTCCCGGTCGGAGCCGAACTGCGCGCCACCGTCACCCTCACCGCCGCAGTGGAGAAACCCGCCGGCATCGAGGCCGTGTTCACCCTCACCTACGAGATCCGGGGCGGGACGCGGCCGGTGTGCGTCGCCGAGGTCGTCGTCGTCTACCGATGACCGGAGACGCTCGCACCACGCAGCGCACCCTCACCGTGGGCCGGCAACGCATCCGGGTCCACATCCGGCGCGGGTCGGGGGTGCCGCTGGTGCTGTGCAACGGGATCGGCGCCGGGCTCGAGGTGCTCGACCCGTTCGTCGCCGCCCTCGACCCGGCCACCACGATCGTCCGGTTCGACGTCCCCGGCGCCGGCGGGTCGCGGACCTCGTTCGCGCCCTACGGGTTCGGCTACCTCGCGCGGCTGCTGGGACGGGTCCTCGATCGGCTCAATATCGGCGTGGTGGACGTACTCGGCCTGTCCTGGGGCGGCGCGCTGGCCCAGCAGTTCGCCTTCCAGAACCCGCGCCGGTGCCGGCGACTCGTGCTCGTCGCCACCGCCACCGGGGCGCTCATGGTGCCCGGACATCCCCGGGTGCTCGCCAAGATGCTCACCGGTCGCCGGTTCACCGACCCCGATCACACCGCAGCGATCGCCGGCCAGATCTACGGCGGCACCGCGAGAAACCAGGGCAGCGACATCGCCGCCCTCTTCGACACCCAGTCCCACGCCGGATCGACGATCGGTTACCTGCACCAGCTGCTCGCCGGCGCCGTGTGGACCAGCCTGCCGATGCTTCCCCTCATCCGCCAACCCACCCTGATCGTCGCCGGCACCGACGACCCCATCGTTCCGATCGTCAACGCCCACATCCTGCACCGACTGCTACCCCACGCCACCCTGTACCTGCACAACGGCGGACATATCGAACCGATCACCAACGCCGGCAGACTCGCCCCCGTGATCGACGCCTTCCTCCACGAACCCGAACAACGATGATGACAATCACCCACGACCGCCGACGCACGCACTCGCGGCCGCCGCCCGCGCGGGGGACCGTCCCCGCGCTGCCGAACAGCCGTCGGTGCGACACGGCGTACGTGATCATCGGTGTCCCCGGCGGCGATTTCGATCGGCGCCTTCCGGTGCGTGTCTCACCGCCCGATCGAGCGTATCTTGAGGTGACATAGGTGTTCTCTCCGGGGCGAGAGGTGGGGCCGGACATGAAACCGTTGGCCCGCTACGCCGCGATCACAGGGTACGCCGACCTGTGCGCGTCGCTGGGCACGGATCCGACGCCACTGCTGCGCAGCGTCGGGCTCGATCCCGCCGGGTTGGGGCTGCCGGACCGGTGGATCCCCGCCGTCGCGATCGCCCGCCTGCTGGAACGCTCGGCCGCCGCGACCCGCTGCCCCGACTTCGCGCTGCGGCTCGTCGAGCGTCGGCGCTTTGCCAGCCTCGGCCCGGTGAGCCTGGTCATCCGGGAGGAACCCGACGTCCGCAGCGCGCTGAAGTTCCTGATGCGCTATCAGCACATGTACAACGAGGCCCTGCGGCTGCGGTTGGTCGAGGCAGAGGACGTGGCGACGATCCGGGTGGGGCTCGAGCTGGGCGAACCCGCCGACACCCGGCAGGCCACGGAACTGGCGATGGGGGTACTGCACGGGCTGTTACGCGATTTCCGCGGCGGCCGCTGGCAGCCCCTGGCGGTCTGCTTCACCCATTTCGCCCCCGAGGACACCAGCGCCCACCTCGAGGCGTTCGGCCCGATGGTCAAGTTCGACCAGGAGTTCTCCGGAATTGTCCTCTACACAAGCGATCTCGACGCTCCCAACGCCATGTCGGGTCCCTCGATCGGCCCGTATGCGCGCCAATTCCTCGACACCATCGACACCCGGCCCGAGGCGACGCCCGTCGCCCGGGTCCGCGAGCTGATCGAACTGCTGCTGCCCACCGGGCGATGCTCGGTCGAGCAGGTCGCCCGCAGCCTCGGGGTCGACCGGCGCACCGTACACCGCCATCTCGCCGAGGCGGGGCAGAACTACACCGCGGTGCTCACCGCCACCCGCGTGGACCTGGCCGAACACCTCGTTGCCGGCCGCCGCTACTCGCTCACCGAGGTCGCCGACCTGCTCGGCTTCTCCTCGGCAAGCAACTTCTCCCGCTGGTTCAGCAACGAATTCGACTGCAGTCCAAGGCAATGGCGCGCCCAACACCGGACGGACACCGCCGTGCAGGCCGGGAACGCGCTGGTATGACACCGGCATCCGCGCGAACGCGGTGTCCCATATCGAATACACCGTGTCCCGATAGGGACAGTATGCCCTGCCGAATCCGGATACCGTGAGGTGCGTCGCAATTCAGGCCCTGCGGGGAGGTCCCCAGCCGGGTCGGTGACCGTGGCCCGTTCGATCGCGGCGACGTTGATCCCGGCGAGCCGGTCACCGCGAAGTGTCCGTAATGCACCGACATGGAACAGATCTCGGTCACCCACCGAGCCTGACGGACCCGACCTCACGTCGAATACCTCGACCGGGCCGGGATGCCCGGGCCGACATGACGAAGAAGGAGAGTGTGCAGCGTGCTGGATGCTACCGCGGCGGCGGAGTCCGACCGCAGAGATCCCGACCACGACACGTCGGGCGGAGCGGATACGCGGCCGGCCGCGGGCGTGGGGACCGGCCAGGCCGAGTCGGGCGGCCGAGGCGGGGACGGGCGCAGCGGCGGCCGCGGCACCCGGCTCAACGGGAAGGTCGCGCTCGAACGGGCGCGTGCATCGCTGCCCGGATTGGTGTTGTCTGCCGCCGCGGCGGCGGTGGCAGTTGTCGCGGCACGCGTGCTGGGTGGGATCAGCCCTCTGCTGATCGCGATCCTGCTCGGCGCGGTGGTCGCGAATCTGGGAACGCTGCCGGCGGTCTTCGAACCGGGTGTGACCGTCGCATCGCGGCGGCTGCTCCGTATCGGAGTCGCGCTGCTGGGTCTGCAACTGCTGCTGCCGAACGTGCTGGCACTGGGGTGGGGGACGCTCGCGGTGGTCACTGCCGTGGTCGGCCTGGGCATCGCCGGGTCGATGGCGCTCGGAAAGTTGCTCGGGATCGGCTGGACGCAACGGCTCCTGATCGCGTGCAGTTTCTCGATCTGCGGTGCCGCGGCCGCGGCCGCGGTCGACGGCGTGGTGAACGCACGTAAGCGGGAACTGGTGACCACCATCGCGCTGGTCGTCGTCTTCGGCACCGTGATGATTCCGGCTCTTCCCGCGGCTGCGGCCGCCCTGGGTCTGGACTCGACCCAGGCGGGAATGTGGGCCGGCGCGGCGATTCACGAGGTGGCGCAGGTGGTCGCGGCCGGCGGCGCGCTCGACGCGGGGTCGTCGGCCGCGGCGGTGGGCGGCGGTGCCCTGGCCATTGCGGTGACGGTCAAGCTGGCCCGGGTGGCGCTGCTGGCGCCGGTGGTCGCGTGGATCGGGGTGGCGTCACGACGCCGCACCGCCACGCCCACGCAGACGCGGCGACCGCCCTTGGTGCCGCTGTTCCTGGTCGGATTCCTCGCCTGCGTGGCGCTGCGGGCCACCGGTGTTCTCGGACCGGGGTGGCTCGACGCCGCGCGACTGACCCAGACCGCGCTGCTCACCGCCGCGATGTTCGCGCTCGGCACCGGGGTCCGGCTGTCCGTGTTGCGCGGTGTCGGGTGGCGGCCCTTCGCTCTCGCCGCCGCCTCGACGATCATCGTCGCCGCGACCGCGCTCACCGGGGTGCTGCTGGTCGGCTAGCCGGTATGTGGGCGCCGACCCGCCAACGACGAAGGCCCCGGCTGCGCGATGCGCCGGCCAGGGCCTTCGGGAGAGCCGATGACGGGAATCGAACCCGCGTATTCAGCTTGGGAAGCTGACGGAGTATCGTCGTGACTAGGCGCAACTGTGGCGTAGTCCCACGAAACGACCGCTCTGGTTACGATTGTTGAGGTAGCCCGGGGAGCAGAGGTGTACACCGCGTTTTACACCGCTTTCGGGGGTAGGAGACGGGAAGGAACCACCCAGTTCGATGAGTGACGATGGCAAGCCGAAGCGTCAGAAACGGGATGCGGGCACCGGGGGACTGTCCGCGGTGCACCGCTGTGGGAAGAAGACCCCGGAGGGGGTGTTCCCGTGTGGTCAGGAGCGGCCGCAGGACTGCCCGCGGGTGTTGTGGCAGGGCACGCTGTGGCTCGGCTACGGCCTGGACGGCAAACGGAAGACGATCACGGTGCGGGCGAAGAACCGTAACGAGGCGGCGAAGAAGCTTCGTAGCGCCCGCGAGGACTACGACAAGGGCGTAACCGCAACTTCGAAACGTACTACCGTCGAAGCTTGGGTTACGCACTACATGGACGAGATCGCGAAACCCAAGCTCAAGCCGCGGACGTGGCAGACGAACTACTCGGTGGTGCGGCGCAACATCGTGCCGCATCTGGGGTCGGTGCGCCTGTCGGATCTGACGGCGGCGCACGTGCGGGCGATGCACAAGGCGATCTACGCGGACGGCAAGTCCACCCAGACTGCGAGGCACGCCCACAACCTGCTGTCGACGGCGCTGACGGCGGCGGTGCGGGAGGGCATGATCCCCCGGAATGTGGCGGAGCTGGTGGACGCGCCGCGGGTGCGGCGCGCGGAGCGGCACGCATTGTCGGTGGATCAGGCGCGGGCGTTGATGCTGCATTCGTCGCGCAACGGCGATCCGATGGCGACCCGCTGGGCCGCGGCCCTGCTCCTCGGCGCCCGACAGGGGGAGCTTCTGGGACTCACATGGGATCGGGTGGACCTCGAGCGCGGCCTGATGGACATCTCGTGGCAGCTCCAGCGGCTGCCGCGCCGGCACGGCTGCGGTGTGAAGAACGGGTCCGGGGTGTTCCCGTGCGGGAAGACGCACGCGGTGTCCTGCCCGGAGGTGGAGATCGACGCCGACGAAGGCTTCGAGTACCGGCACCTCGAATCGTCACTGTGCCTGACGGCGCCGAAGTCGACGACGTCGGTGCGGGTGGTGCCGATCCCCGAGCCGCTGCTGACGGGGTTGCGGCAGAAGGCGGCGATGGACCCGCCGAACGAGCACAACCTGGTGTGGACGACGTGGGACGGGCGGCCGCGGCGCCCGGACCTGGACACCGACGATTGGCATGCGGCGTTGAAAGCGGCGGGGTTGCCGGTGGTGAAGTTGCACGAGGCGCGGCATACGACGGCGAGTCTGCTCATGGCGATGGGGGTGGAGGAGCACATTCGTATGCAGGTCATGGGGCATTCGAGTATCGCGGCGCAGCGGATGTATGCGCACATCGATCATTCGCAGACGGCGGCGGCTTTGTCGCAGTTGGGTGAGTTGTTGGCGGGGCCGGCGCCAGTGGGTGCCTGAGGTTCGATGCGGGGACGCCCCCGACCCACGATTGGTGGGTCGGGGGCGTCTTTTCGTGTCTCTGCGGAAGGTTGTCTGGTCTACCAGCGTCGGATGGTGGGAAGCACGTCGACCGGTTCGGGAGTGGCGTGCGCGTGGGGGTACTGCACGCACTCGAAGGTCTTCGGGCCGCTCCACTGGTCCCATGCGATCGAGTCGACCAGGTCGCCGACGAACGTGCGCTCTCCGGGGGTGAGGAGCTGCACGCGGGCGTAGATCAACTCGGGGACAGTGCGGAGCCGGTGCGCGATGGCGACGGGGTCGTGTTCTTCTGTCACGACCCGGGCGAGTTCGCCAAGGACGACGGATTGACGGGTGGTGGAGTCGACAACTTTCAGTTCGACGGCGGAGCGGTCTTCGATGGTGTCGGGGTTGAAGATCGCGTGGGCGAGCTGGTGGGCTACCCAGGCGTCACGGTAGGGACCTACGACGGTTTCGTCGACAGTTATCGTGCGGAGTTCCGGTATCCACCACGAGTCCCCGAAGGGCAGTGATTCGATCCGGACGGTGATGC
This sequence comes from Rhodococcus sp. YH1, assembly GCF_009939605.1. Classification (NCBI taxonomy): domain Bacteria; kingdom Bacillati; phylum Actinomycetota; class Actinomycetes; order Mycobacteriales; family Nocardiaceae; genus Rhodococcus; species Rhodococcus sp. YH1. The sequence goes on from NZ_WVTE01000054.1 coordinate 43,749, forward strand.
CGAGGGCTTTAGCTTCGGCGATGGGATCCCGGCTACGCACGATGTTCGTTGTCCTTATTTGTGAGCTCTGATACCAGAGATGTAGGCCTCCACCAGTCGACGTTCGAAGTCGTTCAGATCTGACACGTCGATGGATTCGGGTGTCAGTTTACGTGTAGGCAACGACTCGTTCGCTTGGGCCTCGATGTCAGGAACATCACCGACAAATCCAGCTGTTTCGAGTAACGTTTTCGCCTCAATTCCGATGGCGCGGGCCATCTTTACGAGTGTCTTCGCCGAGGTGGTTGCTGGGTGTTCGACGCCGGCTTTCATTTCGACACCCTTCTCTAATTGTCTCCACCTCCCTTCGCTCATTCCGGATAGTTCTGCCGCTTTCTTCTTTGACAGACCGGCGGCTTCGCGGCCTTGTCTCAAGAGTTCGGCGACACGGGCTGCAGCTTGACGCTTGTCCGTCTCCATGGGTTGAGACTGTATCGAAGTTTCGCACCGGAGTGCGTAGGCGGTACCAAGATTCTCAGGGTACGCAGAGCGTACCTACTGGCCGGTATAACGAAGTTTGACCTGCATCTTCTTCGAAGTTCCGTCAAAAGTCTCGACTTTCCGTCGTAACCCGCTTGCGTAGCGACGTAGCTACGGGCTACGCTACGACGGCAAGCTACGACCAAGCTTCGAGTGAAGGAACCACCCACATGGCCCGCAAAACGCGCAACGAGACCACCGTGGATCTCGTCACCGTCACCCCCATTCCGGTCGGCGCACAGCTGATCTCCGCCCGTGACGCCGCGAAGCTGGTGTCCGTCTCCTACGACACCGTCATGGAAGCGGCCCGCCGCGGGGATCTGCCCGGTTACAGCCTGGGCCCGAAGTTGACCCGGTTCAAGGTGGTCGACGTCCTCGAGTGGGCGACCCGGGTGCCGTACGACCCGTCCGCCGCGGCCTGATTCATCCCCCAGAAACGAGTGAGGCCCGGCCTCTCCCCCTGCCAGGGTGCGAACGAGACCGGGCCGAGGAAGGAACCACCCATGGTAACCAACCCCGCCGCCCAGGATAGCAGCCTCGCCGAGCTGCTCAACCGCCTGAACACCGAGGTCCACGCCCGTGAGGACGCGCACTACACGGTGTCGCTGTCCTCCAACGGACGGTTCTACGTCAAGGTCTACCTCCCCGGTCACAGCGCCCATCCGGCCGTCGAGTGGAACCTCGAAACCGACAGTCGCAAGTTCTTCGTCCTGGAGAGCGAAGGCCGATCGATGTCGGATGCGGTGCAGGTCGTGTTGGCGAAGCTGTTCATGGTCACCGCACGCACCGAGACCGATGCAGCATGAGCGCCCGCAACGAGCTCGCCCGCCTCATCGACAGAAGCGGCGACCTGGACTTGACGGGTACGGGCAGTGATATCGACCCGTTCGACGCCGCTGACGCGATCCTGGCCGCGGGCTACCGCAAGCCGCACACCATCACCACACCGAGCGAACTCGAGGCCCTGCCCGACAACTCTGTCGTCCTCGTCGACGTCACCGCCTACCAGAAGCACGGCCGCGACGCCTGGGCCGGCGCCGACTGGAACGACGAATACGACTACACCGCTGCGGACCTGATCCGCGAGGCCAGCCGCTACAACACCCAGACCCCGCGTATCGCCGTGATCTACACCCCGGGAGAGACCCGATGAACCGCACTGATCCGATGTTCACCGACCGCGACATCGACGACGACCACCACGACTACGAACCCTACGACGGTGACGTGTCCCCACTGGCGTTGATATCGGGTGCGGCCGGGTTCCTGTTCGTGATGGTTGTGGGCTACTGGTCCGCGGTCGGCTTCGCGCAGGCGATGTACGCATGAGGACCCCGAAGCGGATCCAACGCCAGCGGACGAAGGGCTGGCGGATGCCCGAAGGAGCCGTCTACGTCGGACGTGGCACCAAGTGGGGCAACCCATTCGTCGTGGGCCGGACTCAGATCCGCGTTCCCGGTGTCGATGCAGAGTGGGAGTACGAGGGCCGCCTGCATAAGCCGACCGGAGAGAGGGCGTTCTTCTGCACCGGAACGGACGACACCGGAATACCTGTCGGCTTTTGGCACGACGTTCGACTCGCCACCAGGGAGCAGTGCGTCGAGATGTACCGGCTGTACGCGCTGCGCCTTGACGTGCACAACGTCGGTTGTGGCGAACCGCCCGCAGTTGTCCGCGCCGAGCTTTCTGGCCGCGACCTCGCGTGCTGGTGCCGGATCGACCAGCCATGCCACGCCGATGTCCTGCTCGAACTCGCCAACTCTTGAAGGAACCACCCATGAGCATCCGAAACGAACTGATTGAAGTCGCCCATTCGGTGATCTGCGAGACCAATCTCGATGACTGCATCGAGTGGCACGGCAGGTGCGCGAAGGCCACCGACGCGGTCCTCGACCGCTTCGCTGTCGTCGAACTGCCGACCGGTCCGACCGGGATCACCTACACCACTGAGGATCACGAACCGTTCCCACCCGAGGAACTCGAGCGCATGGCGGGCGAGCTCCTGCACCAGGCACGCATGGCTCGGAAGGAGTCGAAGTGAGCACCACTGATCTCGAGGCGATCGTCACCAAACTCGCCCTCGTCGCAGCCTTGAAGAACAAGCTCGCCGACGTCGAGAAGACCGCCAAAGCCGAACTCGCCGCCAACCTCACCCGCGGCACCGTCTACGCATTCGACGGCATCGACGACACCGACACCCACCAACTCGGCTACGCCAGCGTCCCCAAACCCACCCAGCCCAAACCCGTCGTGGAGATCGACGACGAAGCCCGCGTCCTGCCCTGGGCGATCGACGAGTTCGGCGACAGCGCCGCCACCTACCGCCTCACCGAACAAGGCCTCGCCTCTGTCAAGGCCCGGGCCCTGGCCGCGCACAAGGCCGCCGGGAGCCCGGAGCGGTTCGAGTTCGACGGAGTCGTGGTGACCGTGCCCGCGCCGCGTCCGTCCACACCGCGGTTCACCGCCTCGAAGAACGTCGACGCCCTGGTCGAAGACATGGTCCGCACCGGACGACTGAACATCACCGACGTGCTGGCCCTGCCGGCACCGCCGGCCAACTGAAAGAGGAGCCACCCACCATGACCACCGACGACCGGGACGCCCGACTGCAGCGCCTGCGCGAACCGTTCCCCGAGAACCAGATTGGCAAGCTCCCCAAGCCCACGCGGAAGAACGCCGAGAAGGGCAAGTGCCGCGAATGCGGCGGCTGGCACGGGCTGCCCGCCGTACATATCGACTACGTCGGCCACGCCGCACTGACCGACCGGCTTCTCGACGTCGATCCCGAATGGACCTGGGAACCGCTCGCCTACGACGAGCACGGCCTGCCGCGCTTTGACCGCCACGGCGGATTGTGGATCAAGCTCACCATCTGCGGTGTCACCCGCCTCGGCTACGGCGACGCAGAGGGCAAGCAGGGCGCCAACGCCGTCAAGGAAGCGATTGGTGACGCGCTGCGCAACTCCGGCATGCGCTTCGGTGCCGCACTGGATCTGTGGCACAAGGGAGAGCTGCACGAGGCAGCCGAAGCTCGGGGCAGTGAGGATCGACCTGCACCCGATCCGGAACCGGAGCCCGCGCCCGGCCCCAGCACGTCCGAGTTCGCCGAGATGATCGGCAAGGTTCGGGCCTGCGATTCGGCTGTGACGTTGAAGAAGGCGTGGGATTACTACGCGCCGCACCTGACCGAGCCTCAGAAGGCTGAACTCAAGGCTGAGATGTCAACTCGTCTCGAGGCGATCCGCGCTGCGGAGTCGGAGACGTCGGACGGGCAGATGGAACTGGGAGGCGAGCCGGGCACGGCCGCCGCATAACCCCAGCAGGAACCACCCACACGGGGGCGCCGACCAACCCGGGCCGGCGCCCCAGGCCACCGAAACGAGAACACCGCACAGTGACACCAGATCTGATCAACCACGGAACCGAATCCGGGTACCGCAAGCACCTCCGACTGGGCATCCCTCCCTGTGAACCCTGCCGCGCCGGACACGCCGAAGTCGAACGCGAACGGTACAAGGCACGCACCATATCCGAGCCGACCCGCCGCAACCGCAAGATACCCGAGTGCGGCACCTACTCCGGCTACCAGCGCCACATCCGCCGCCGGGAATCCCCCTGCACACCATGCTCAGCCGCCAAGAACGAATACATGCGCAAGCGGCGCAAGTTCCAGCACGAGAATGTGCTCACCCCCACCCTGTTGTTCGCCGAGATGTACCTGTCAGTGCCGGTCCAACTCCAGGAGCGCATCGAAGCGGCGATCGGAATGAGCCGTATCGATTGCCTCGTCGCAAGGTTCGACGCAGAGGGGGCCAGGCAGTGAAGCACAACAAGAAGCGCCCCTCGAAATGCCCCGACCGACCCACCTACTTCCTGTGCCCCGCCTGCGGAAAACACGCCTACAACAGCCGCAAGGACGCACGCCGCGGCGCCATAGAACGCATGAGCGTCTACCGCTGCCGACGCCTCGCCGACCTCGACGGCCGCGAAGTGTGGCACAACGGCCACCTCGACGACGACATCCGCCGCGGACACATCGACCGCGACCTCTACTACGGACGCGACGGCGTCGGCCGCATACGGCACACCTACGGCCGCGGCTGGACCGATCGGAACGCCTCATGACCAGCATCCTCGAAACCGACACTCTCGCAGCACTCGACTTCACACCGCGCTGCCAGATCGGCCGCGTCACACCCTGGGAACACCTCCCTGACTGTGTGATGCCGGCGGCCTGGTTCCTCGGTGTGCACCGATGCCGCATCCCCCCCCGCCTCGCCTACGTTATGCTGTGCCACCCCCACCGCGGCGAGGTCGTGGCGAGCCGCTACGCGTTCGTGTGCCCCTGCCCGAAGGTGTTCGCCACCTTCACCGACTGGGCGCCGGTCATGCGCCCGATCACGTGAGACCGCTCGATGCGCCCCTCCTGTACCGCCTGGTGCGGGAGGGGCGCGAGCCCGGCGAGCTTCTGTCCCCGTACGACCGGCGGATCCTGATCCGCAACATGCACCGCGAAGGGGCGACGGATCAGGACATCGCGCTGGTGACCAGGTGGACGTTGTTCACTGTCGCCCGGCTGCGAGACGAACTCGACCTGCCACCGAACCACTCACACCCCGCACGGAAAGCCGGCTGAGCGCCATGCCGAAGGACAAACGGACCTACATCACCATCGCGGTCGACATGCCCAACCACCCCAAGCTCGCAGCGCTGACCGGGGCCCAGAAATGGAACATCGTCGAAGCGCTGTGCTACTCCCGCAAGTACCTCACCGACGGGGTGATCGACCTGCCGGTGTGGCGGAAGATGTTCACCAAACGCAACCGTGACGCCATCCTCGAAACCGGGTTCGCAGTCGAGTTCCAGGCCGGTGCGATCGTCTCCGGTCCGACAGAAATCCGACAGGATTCCGACAGGATTCGCGCAAACTTCGAGAGCACCACGAACAGAGTTCTGCCGACAGAATGCGTGCTGTTTCTGGACTATCTCGAGCACCAGCAGAGCAAGACCGAAGTCGAGTCCATGCAGGAAATCCGCAGGTCAGCGGGCAAAAAGGGTGGAGAGGCGAGCGGGCGTAGCCGTCGCGGACAGGGAAGCGGAAGCGAAGCAAATGCTTCAGCAAAACCGAAGCAGACGCGAAGCAAAATCGAAGCAGAGAAAGAGGAAGAGAAAGAAGGTACTTACGTACCTTCTTCTGCATCTCACGTAAGTAACGCGCGAGCGACCGACGAGCGCAGCGACGACGAGCGCCTGGACGCACCCTCCGGGCCGGTCGTCCCGATCGACGGACACAAGCTCGTCCGCGACACGGTGAACCTGCCCCTGCCCCAAGCCACCCGCACCGCCCTCGCCCTCGAATCGTCCGCGATGCTCAAACAGGGCATCGACCCGGACGCGATCCGCGAAGGCCTGCGAGCGTGGGCCGCCAAGGACGGGATAGGCCCGAAGCTGCTCCCGCACCTGGTGACCGACGTCCTCAAAGCCCAGACCCGCGGCGAGGCCGGCTCCGAACTCGCCGTCGTGGGCGGAGCCGTCCCGATGGGGTGGCGCCCGGCCAGCACGCTGGGATCCCGCCCGGGCGTGGGCAAGCCCTCGTCGAAAGCCATGGGCTACGTCAACACCGCCGAAGCTCTCGCCGCTGCCATGGAAGGAACCACCCGGTGACCCAGATCAACGCCAGCCCCGCCACCATCCGCGCCGTCGGCGCCGCCCTCGGACGGGCCGCCCTGTTCGACGACCGCATCACCGCCGACGATGCCGCCCGCATCGCAGCGTGGGCCGAAGCGGTCGAGCAGTACCAGCTGGGCGAGCCCGAACTGTTGCGCGCTGTCACGACGTACTACAGCTCGCCGCAGGATCGGTCGATCACGCCCGGGCATCTGGTCAAGCTCGCCCGCGATGCCCGCCGCGACGATGCCGAGCGTGAGGACCGGCTCGCACTCGAGGCCCGCCAGGTGCGCAACGACGTCCGGCACGGGATCACCGCGCCGGATCCGGGCCTGATGGGGTTGCCGATCCGGGCGGAGGGCCCGCCGGTGCCGGGGGCATATCAGGTCAACGGCGCGGTCGACCGGGACTGTCCGCAGTGCGGGGCCGAGGTGATGTACCCGTGCACGATGGTCAACAGCGAAGGCAAGTCGGTTCCGCGGAAGATGCCGTGCCTGGCACGGATGCGCATCGGGAAGACGCCAGCGGCGTAGCTGCCTCGTAGTTGCGTCGACACCGCTGGGGGTAGGCACTCAGTCCGGGGTGGTGGTGTCGACGCGTCCATGGGGCGCACAGACGGCAGGAATCGCGGTATGGCTGGGGATGCCGGGGTCGGGTTGGGCTGGATCGGCCGGAATGCGGCCCGAATGGTGTGGTGCAGGTCTCGTGGAACCGATCGTAGTTTCGTGTTGACTACGACGAAGGTTTCGCATAACGTTCGTCCCATCAGCCACACCGGGCCTGCCAGCCCCCACCCCAGGAGCCACCCCATGAACCACCACGAAGAACTCCGCATACTCCGCCAGCGCCGCCGCCAAATCGCCGCCGGCATCCGCAACACCACTGGCCACCAACGCGCCTCCCTCGTCGCCTCCTACGAAGCCGCCATGCGCGCCGAAAACCGCCACCGCATAGCCATCGAATTCGACCTCTGACCAGGGCCTGCCAGCCCACCCAGGGAACCACCCCGCACGACAGGAGACCCATCCCATGCCCGGACACGCCTTCACCCCCATAGACGCCATCAACGACAAGCTCGCCGCCCTGCGCCACGACCAGAACAACATCGCCACCTGGTCCCGCCGCACCGACTGCACCGACCACCCCGCCCTCGTGGCCCGCTACCAGGCCAACCACGACGAGATCCACCGCCTGCAGTTCGAACGGGCAGAGCTGATCGACGACGCCGACAACTGGCGCACCGAAGCCGATGACGACTTCTGGGATCGGGCGGACGACGCGTACGACCGCTACCGCGACACCGCAGTCGGCCTCTAGCACCACAGCCCGGAACGGCCCCACACGGGGAAACCAGCGGTGTTCGACTCACCGCCCGGGCACGCACCACCCGCGCCTGCCAGCGCACCCCCACGGAACCACCCACAGGAGACACCCACATGCGCCACAACGGCCACACCAGAGACACAAACGGCTACCACGGCCGACACCGCGACACCCCCGGCCACACCCACGCACTCGAAATCGCCCGCCGACTCGACCGCGAACGAGGCCACCACCCCGCCTACGGCAACATCCGCCACCGCATCGCCCGCGCCGCCATAACAGCCGACGTCGCATGAACTACTGGAACCCACGCGCCGACGAACGCTACCGGCCCGACCACGTCGACGACCGGCACCTGATGTTCTGCTACGGCTGCCCCGCCTGCACCGCCTACCTCGAACGCGAAGAACGCGACTTCAACCGCCAGTTCACGCGACAGGCACGCCGATGACAGCCGCGGACCTCGCCGCAGTGATCGGCGATCCGGATGCTCTGCCGTTGCTGTTCAACGTCGACACCGACGGCCACCGCTACGCCCACGACCTACTCGACCTCGCCCAGGAGACCGAACAATCATGAATCCGCACAGAACGATAGGCATTGCCAGCGCAGCTGGACTCCTCGCCTCCGTGGTCGCCGCCAACTGGACGACAACGCATTACGGGTTCATCCCCGTAGGGTTCGGCCTTACGGCTACCGCCGGCACATTCGCCGCCGGGGCAGCGCTGGCCCTCCGCGACGCAACCCAAGACACACTCGGCACGGCAGGAATGCTGACCGTCGTCGCCGTGGCAACGGCACTGTCCTACCTCATCGCCGACCCATCTGTTGCAATCGCGTCAGCCGCTGCATTCGCCGTCGCCGAACTGCTCAACTTCGCCGTCTACACGCCGCTTCGCAACCGCTCAAAACTCGGAGATCGCCGGTGGGCCGCTGCCGTTACGTCTTCGAGCATCGCCGGTGCGCTAGCCGACACCGCAGTCTTCCTCGGCATCGCATTCGGCGCAGCGGCCATCCTGCCCGCACTCGCAGGGCAACTCGTCGGCAAGGCCTGGGCGACCATTATCTACCTCGTCATCGGAAAGGGTGCAGCACGTGCCGCTGTATCTCGCGAACCCCGTCAGCGAATCAGCGCGTAACGCTATGCGCGACGACCTGCTGGGATACATCGACACCCCGGCGCAAGGCAATGTTCGCCCTCCAGGAGTGACCTGGTGCGCCGACAACGGATGCTTCGGACGCGGGTACCCAGGGGACGACGCATGGCTCGCGTGGCTCGCCGCCAACGCCTACGCCGCCACCGACTGCTTGTTCGCAACAGCTCCGGACGTCGTCGGAGACGCCACCGCTACCCTGGCCCGCTCCGCGCCACACCTACCAGCCATACGAGCACTCGGATATCGAGCCGCACTGGTCGCCCAGGACGGACTCGAAAGCCTGGAAATTCCATGGGACGAGTTCGACGCCCTGTTCATAGGCGGATCAACCGAATGGAAGCTGGGCTCCGCAGCTCGGAAGATCGTCGCCGAAGCCAAGCGGCGGGGCAAGTGGGTCCACATGGGGCGCGTCAACAGCCTTCGCCGCTACCGCTACGCCGAAGCAATCGGCTGCGACAGCGTAGACGGAACGTTCCTCACGTACGGCCCCGACGAGAACCTCCCTCGCCTTCTCAGTTGGGTCCACAGCATCCGAGAGCAAGACGGCCTATTCGCTGCGTAGACCGCACAGAAGGACGCCGCATGACCACCACCGCGGAATGGACCCCGCAAGACTCACTCGCCCTCGACCACTGGGCCCGCAAACACCACACCACACCACTCACCACCGACCCCCACCTCCACAACCTCCTCACCCAAGACCGCCACGAAGCCCCCCGCACCAAAACCCAAAAACCCCGCCCCACCCACTGCCAAGGCCCCTGCCGAAAACCACTCCGCCCCAACCAATCCAACCCACAACACCACCCCGGCACCGTCGAACACGCCGCACACGGACTCTGCCGCACCTGCAACAACCACAAACGACGCCAACAACGAAGGAACCACCCATGAACCCCACACCCAACACCAACCCCGACACCGACACACAGCACGTGTTCGAAGTCGCCTACAGCGAACGAGACGACGGCCTCGCCAACTTCCGCGTCTGCGCCGAAGGCGTACCCAAAGACGAAGCCATCGCGACCATAACCCAACTCGTCGGTTCCCTCTCCGCAGGAATGGGACTCACCCCCACCACACCCCAGCCGGACCAGGAGGCCCCTTGAGCCGCCCCCGAAAACTCACCCACGACGACATCACCGCCATACGCCAAGCCCGCACCCACGGAACCCCAGTAGCCGTCCTCGCGGACATGTACGGCGTCCACGTCCAAACCATCTACCGCTACACCTTCGACATCCAGGAGACCCCGTGAACCCCGTCCCCATCACCGTCTACGGACGCCCCGCCGGCTGCCCCCAGTGCAACGCCACCAAACGCCACCTCGACAAGCAGGGCACCCCGTACACGTTCCGCAACGTCGACACCGACACCCAGGCCCGCGACACGATCGTCCTGCTGGGTTACCAGGGTGTGCCCGTCGTCCAGGTCGGTGACATGCACTGGCAGGGATACCGGCCGGACAAGTTGGATGCGTTGCAGCGTCTGCACACGGTGGCCGCGGACATAACCGAACTCGACGCTGCGGCCGAGAAGTACCTCGCAGACACCGAGGTCGCAGCATGAGCGCCGGGGTAGGACAGCTCGAAGGCGTCGACGCGGCCGGCCTCCGAATCGACAACCTTCTCGACGGAAGCATCGCAATCAGCGTGCTCCACCGAGACGACCTCGATGGCATTGACGAATGGGTCATCTTCAAGGCTGATCTCGACAAGGCACGGCAGGTCGTCGACGCGCTCAAGGCCGCAATCGTCGCGGCCGAACACAACGCAGCGTGACCGACTGCCGCGTGTGCAAGTCGGACGGGCACTTCTTCCTCTGCAACACGCACTGGAAATGTGCCCGCCCGGCCCCACGGCTCGACCTCACACCGATCCCACAGGACTCGGCAACCACCGAACAGGAGAACCACCCATGGCCTCAGCCCAGATAACCCTCATCGGATCACTCGGCAACGATCCCGAAATGCGTTTCACCCCGTCCGGCGCAGCCGTCGCCACCTTCAACATCGCCGTCACCGAACGCATCAAGAACGGCGACCAGTGGGAAGACGGAGACACCACCTGGTACCGCTGCACCGCCTGGCGTGACTACGCCGAACACATCTCCGAGAGCCTCCGCAAAGGCATGCAGGTCATGGTGCTCGGCCAGCACAAGATCCGCACCTACGAGAAGGACGGCGTGCAGCGTCAGTCCAACGAGGTGCAGGTCGACGAGGTGGGTCCGACGTTGCGGTTCGCTACGGCGTCGGTGCAGCGCGCCAACTCCGGCGGTGGGGGTCGCCGGCAGTCGCGTCAGAACGATGACCCGTGGGGGAGTTCCTCGGGTGGGTTCGGTGGCGACGACGAGCCCCCGTTCTGACCCCTGACCTCAACTGATCCATCACGGGGCGGCCCGGCATACCGCTGGGCCGCGCCACAACCACAAGGAACCACCCGATGACCCTCATCCCCGTCACCATCAATACCCGCAAGCACGGCACGTTCATCGTTACCGGCGAACAGGTCACCCCGAACTTCGCGCTCACACCCATCGTCGCGTTCCGCAACGACGAAACCCCCGTCCTGCGCGAAGGGCTCAATCTCACCCACATCCACACCGGCCTGATCGTCTGCAGCGACAGCTGGATCGACATGCGCAAGGCTGCCGCCGAGCTCGAGGAACTGCCCATCGACTGGGCCACCCTCACCAAGCCGACACCGGAACAGGCGAAGCTGGTCCGGGAAACCTACATGCGCATCCTTACCTGCGCGGAGTACACCGGCTGGCCGTGGCCGAAGTGGGCCGGCGACGAATCCACCCCCGCCGCCTCCGTACTCGCCGGACGCCTCGACGACGCCCTCAGGCACGGCGAGATCCGCGAGAAGAGCCGCGCCCTCGTCGACGAGGTCACCAAGCTCGACAAGGACCTCGGCAGGAGACTCGACACCGAACTGCTGTGGCGCGACTGCGGGATGAACGTCGACGGCTACAGCGCGATCTACCTGCTCGCAGTGCTGCAGCGCATCGACCCGACCGCCGCCGACCGCGCCGCGGGCAACCTCGTGCGCGACTGCGACGCCGGCGACTCGCTCGGTGAATGGGTTTACCAGTGGCGGCAGGAACTCGCCGACAGACGTCCCCTGACGCTGCACGGGTTCCCCGCCCCGGCCGGGCTGGACGGTGCACAGTGAGCACCACCGACATCACTCCCGAACTGTTGCGCGCCGTCGCCAACTGGCTCCAAGACAGGGTTACCGGCACGCTACGAGGGCAGGCCGCGGCCGCTCATTACCTTGATGTCGAGGCCGACAACTTGGAGCGCGAGCAGGCCCACGAGAAGCGCATCGACGAACTCGTAAAGGTCATGGAGAACGCCCGCCTTGAATGCGATTGGCCTGGGCCGGATACCGACCGCTCCATCGCTCGTGCTCTGCTCGCCCACCTTGAGCAGGAACACAACACCGACGACGTCGACCAATACACCGCTAGAAAGTCCTACCAATGGGACACGCTCGCCGAAGTCCCCGACCGCATCACCGAGGTCTACCGACCAGCCGCAGGCTCGACGATTTTCAAGCGTCGTGACGGTGAGTGGTTCGAGCAGTGTGTCCCGCGGCCTGAGGTGCGGGTGTCTGCGGGTTTGATCGGTCCGTTCATGGCGGTGCCGTTCTGATGGGGTCGGACGTTGTGTCGAACACGGGAGGGTCGAACATGAACACCATTACCAACAAGATCGCAGAAGGACGCCGCCTACTCGACGAAGCCACCCCCGGACCGTGGCGAGTCCAGAGGGACGCCACGTACGACCACATGAACGGAGAGGTTGAGACGTACAGCGTTGCCGCCGAGGGCGGGTTCCTGGATGACGCCGCTGATGCCGAGCTGATCGTGTGGTCCCGGAACAACCTGCCCGCACTCCTCGACAGACTCGAACGAATCGAACTCGAACGCATAGAACTCGCCGAAGCACTCGAAATGGCAGAGAATGTTGTCGGCTACGGCTGGCACATCGCAGAGCATGACGAACTAGTGGAACGCGCCAACGACTTGACTGCCATCGGCCGGGAGCACGACGAGTGCCCCGTGTGGTGTGACGAGTGTGAACGTTTCGAACACCAGCGGACGTGCGCTCACTGCAACGGGTCCGGAGTGGACGCAGCTGGGTGCGCGAAATCTGGCGCGTACGCAGAGTGCGAGTGGTGCGCCGGGGATGGGCGTGAGCATGGCCCAGATCCGGCTTCTGCGACGGCACATGCTGCGACGAACGCAATCGACCGCGTGCGCCACCTCGTTCACGACCACCTGATCGGCGACGACGTCGCAACCAATGCGCTCGGCCGGGCATTCCTCGCCGCACTGAACGCCGAGCAATAGCGACACGACAGGCCCGACAGCTGCCACCGCTGCCGGGCCTGTCCGCGCTCGCCGCCATAATCGAACCAGCAAGATCGCAAACAGGAGGAACCGCCCATGACAGACGCGACACCCCGCAACTCCGCCTACGCACTCCACAACGTCCTGAGCGAACTGGTACAACAAGGCACCGAGACATACGACCAAGCCTGGAAACGAACACTGGGCGTATCACCTGGATCCGCGGAATTCGCCCGCCGCCATGGCGAAGTAGTCAACCTCGTAGTCACCATCGGCCAACGCGGAGCATCACTGCCCGCCGGCGACTACCTCAAGGAAACCGTCGAGAGCTTCCTGGCACGCTGGTACGACGCTGTAGTGCAGCGCGGCGCATGGAACTCCACATCGAACGCAGTCAACGGCGCAGTACACCCCGACGCACTCCGCATGCTCCTGATGGTCGCCCGCGACTTCGACCACACCTTCAAGGACGACGGGCTCCGGCTCAACGACGCCAAGATCAACGCGCTCCTGGAGGCGGCCCGCAATATCCGCGAGCTCATCGCAGACGGAGAACTGCCCGATGACCTGGCGCGTCAGATGCTCGACCACGTCAATCACCTGGAATGGCTCATCTCGAAGGTCGAACTGTTCGGAGACCATCCGATCGTCCGGGAGGCGCAGGCCATCACAGGGGTAGGCGTGGGCATGTTCGCTCGCGTTGCCCAAGTCGGCAAGACGACAGCAACCAAGTTCATGACAGCAATCGGGATCATCGTTGCTGTAACCGCTGGCGCCGCCGAAGCCACCGAGAACGTGAACAACTTTCTCGAATCGGCGCAGGGCGTGTACGAGTCGGCGCAGGAGTGGCGCGACATCATCAATGGCCGGCAGAAGGCAATCGAAGCTCCGAGGAAGGCGATCGAAGCGCCGCAGGATGCTGATGGTGGTAGCGACGATGGGAACGTCGTCTACCTCGAGGGCGAGCCGGAGGGGAAGGACGAGAATGAACAAGTTGGGTAGGGCATAGCGCAATCATCTCGGTGAGTATCGGCCACCTGGACGAAAGGAACTCCTAACGTAGGTCGCTGACCTGCCCTGCTACCACTATGCGTAGCAGGGCGTAACTACGCCCCTACCGTTTAGGGCGTGCCTCCCACACGAACCCTCACGCTCACCGGCAGATCAGACGATCTCGTCCTCGTCGACGACAGCGCCGAAACCCGAGGCGTCGAAGAACTCACCGCCTACGAAAAGGCGGTCGACTTCCACATCGTCCACGGCAACCAGCGCATGTGCGTCGGCCTCGCCGTCGAAGAACTCTCCGAGTGCTGGCACGCCTCCATCGGGCAGGTGGACGAGACAGCCCCACTGCCGAAGTGGCCGGTGCGGATCGATCAGGACCCGCGCTGTGACTACAGCGTGCGCGTCGTGGTGGAGGTCCCCAAAGGCGCCGACCTGATCCAGGTGGGTGAGTGACTGTGACTGCACGCACCCGCAAGACCGACCTGCACGCCTACACTCCACGCCCCGCCGCAGTCCGCGCCGTCCGCTTCGCCCTCGACACCGACCGCGCCGTCGGCAACAAAGATGAGATCCGCGACCAGCTCGGTGTGCAGCTGCACGTGAACCGGTTCCGCGGCGAGTTCCACACCGCGAGCCTGCAGACCGGCCCCTACACGTGGGCGGGCGTCAACCAGGGGGACTGGGTGGTCAAGCACTCGGATGGCCGTCTCGAGGTGCTGGACGGAACGGAGTTCGAACGCCGCTACGCCAAGGACGGTGAGGCCGCGTGAGCTGGAACGACGCGATCATGTCCGCTGTGATGTCCGGTGTCCGGTCCGCCGGTTACACCCCTGTCGCCACCCCAAACGATGCCGCTGGCCTGGTGGCTGCGCTCGATGCTCTCCCGGGTGGCACGGTCATCCGTGGCACGAAGACCGGCACTGTGTACGAGGCGTGGGATATGCCGTCCGGGCGGTGCTGGTTTGCGATCGGCAACGAGTGTGAGGACACCACGGAGTACATCGTGGACAACGAGGATGGGCCGCTGGTGGTCCTGTACCGACCGGACACCGCCGCGTGAGCGGCCGCATCGTCAACCGGACAACCCCCGGACTCCGACGCCCCAAACCCCTGCACTTCCCCCAATGGGTGCACGACGAGATCACCAAAGAACTCGCCTGGTACGACCAGCACGCCATCGCCACGAGCCTGGACAGCGCGACCGGCACCAAGTTCGTCGGACAGGTGAACGACGAGGTGAGCCCGTACCGGTTCATCGAGAAGGCACTCGACACCGCACGTCAGGCACTCAGAGCGGAACCGAAGATCGTCGACTACCCGGGGCCTGGTGCGCTCGACCACTACGCCCGAGGGGGCGTCGTCCGTGTGAGCCGCACACCGGACATGGCGCCGGTCCAGCGGTGGTGGCGGGAGACCTTCGGATGACCGGACGTGGATGCACCATCGCCCAGTACCTCGACACCCTCACCGAGACTGACCGCAACATCATCGACACCCGCCTCAACGAATGGGGCGGCGCCAAAACCGTGTGGCAATGGCTCCTCTCCCGTGGTGTCCGCGTGTCCGTGTCCGCTGTCCGCACCCACAAACGCCGCGAATGCCCCTGCGGCTACCAAACCCAGGAGACCCTCGCCGCATGAGCCCAGGCCCCCACGTCCAGACGCTCGACGAGTTCCACGCCGCACTCGACCAGTTCAAGAAGACCATGGACCAGCTCACCCGCACCATGCCGCGCAGTTTCGGCACCCCGGACGACGAGGTGGCACGCCGGCGGGCCCGCAACAAATCCGCCCGCAAAGCCCGCCGCCGCAACCGGAAGGCCGCATGAGCACGGTCGCGGACGAACTCGCCGCACTCACACCCAAGCCCGACACCGACCCATACAACAAGGGCCGGATCGACCTCACCCCCGACGGCGCCGAAATCAGCAACGTCACCGTCGACAAACCCATCCACTCGGACTGGACACCGGTATTCGCCCTGTTCAACCTCGACGCATCCGTATTCGAGGTCGTCGACGACACCGTCCGCATGTCCACCTGGCAACAATCCGCCCGCGCCAAAGACGGCGACCGCGACCTCGTCCAGCTGTACTCCTACAGCGCCCGGTTCCGCCGCAAACCCCAAGGCCGCCTCCCAGACACCGAGATCGAGAAGCGCCGCAAGGCCGTCCGGTCATGGAAACTGCCCACCCGGACACGCCGCACCCGCCCCGGAACACCGGTCACCGCAGTGGTCAACCTCGCGGACATCCAGGGCGGCAAGAGCGAAGGCGGGGGAGTGGCCGCCACCCAGCAGCGACTCTTGGACGGCCTCGCCAACGTCGATCAGTGGTTGGATCGCATGGCCCGCGACCACAACATCACAGAACTGATCATCGCCAACAACGGCGACCCGTTCGAAGGCTGCGCCGGCAACTACGCCTCCCAACTGTTCACGGTGGAACTGAATCTGCGCGGGCAGATGAACTTCGTCCTGGACGTGTGGGAGCTCTACGCCAAGACCCTGTTCCCGCAGTTCGAACGGGCGCAGTTCGTGTCCGTCCTGTGCAACCACACCGAACTCGGCAGGTTTGGCGGCCCGAAGAATCAGACCTCCGACTCCGACAGTGGAGGCGCATTCCTCGCCGAAACACTGCGCCGCATCCTGTCGGCCCGGCCGGAGTTCGATCACGTGCAGTGGTCGATCCCGCATGACCAGATGAACGTCTACACCACCACGGTCGGGGGCGTCCGCTTGGGCTTCAACCACGGCCACAAGATCGCCGGCAACGACGCGACCGGCTTCACCAAATGGCTCGACGGTCAGGTCCGTGGCGATCTGGATGCGCACGCCACGCAGGTGTGGGTGACCGCGCACCGGCATCACTTCCAGGCGTTCGACCTGGGCTCGTGTTCGGTGTTCCAGTGCCCAAGTCTGGATGGTGGGTCGAAGTGGCTGCGGGACATGACAGGCAAGTACTCCCGCTCGGGGATTCTCGCGTTCCTCGCCAACCCTGCCAGTCCGTTGGGGTGGTCGGATATGGCGTTCCTGTGAGCGGGCCGCCGTTGGTGTTCGGGTTCGGTCGTACCGGCGGCCACGGACCCCACCAAATCGACTTCTGGTACTTCCCCCGGTGTGGTGCGGCGATCCTCGGGAACGACGGCGCGCATCGGGACGAGCTGGCTGACGTGCACAGGCGTTGGCACCACACAATCGACACGAAGGACACGCAATGAGCACCACCACGAACGACGGCTTCCCCTGGGACGTCGCCCCCGACCACCTCACCAACCGCTTCGCCCACCACCCACCCAAGGATCAGGCCACCATCTCGGCGCACGAGGACACCCGCACCGCGGCGCTGCTGTTCGCGATGATGGTCGACAAGAACGTGCCCGAGGGCCGTGAGAAGGCGTTGGCGTACACGAAGATCGAAGAGGCCATGATGTGGGCGAACGCCGGCATCGCCCGAGCCTGACCAACACCCTAACTCTCAGGAGAATCACTCATGGCTCGTGCCTTCACCAACCTCGAATTCGTCCTGATCGGACGCGATGAGTACGACAAGCTCACCGCTGACCACGCCGATGCCGCACAGCTTCGCGCCGATCTCGAGGACGTCCGCGAGAACTCTGCCCGGCACGCGGAAGGCGCCGCCGAGTTGCGCCGGAAGCTCGACTTCGTGGACAAGTTGGCGCGGGACCGACTGCAGTCGATGCAGTCCTTCGCAGACCAGCGCAACAAGGCGCGCCAGGAGCGAGACGACGCACGAGTCGCTTTCCGAGTAGCCCAGGAAAGCGTTGACTTGGCCCAGGCCCGCGCCGCGACCTTGCGTAAGGATCGCGACGCAGCCCGAGCAGAGCTCGAGCAGTGCCGCGCACTTCTCAACGCAGTCGAGACGATCAAGAAGACCGGCGGCGCAGTGCAGATCGGCGGCGTCCGCATCGAACCTTGCGACACGTACGGCAAGACCGACACCACCCGCGCCGTCGACGCGCTGCTGGACCAGGCCGAGGCCGACGCGCAGACCATCGACCGGATCATCCGGGACCGCGACAAGGCCCGACAGGAAGCCCAGCAAGCGCTCAAGATTCTGGGGGAGAAGCTCGACGAGGCACCGCGGTGGTTCGGCCTGCAGAACCCGTGGCTGACACAGTGTCCGGGGCCCGTGTGACCGGGGCGTGGATCACGCTCTGGGCGGGTCTCCTGCTGGCCGTAATCATGCAGGGTGACCCGCCCCGGCCCGCCTGAAACATCTTACCCACCAGTAGTAACACACAGTCACACCCGCGTCGCTCGAGAAAACCTCGCAACTACGACATACTCCCAACGAAGCTACGAACAACAGCTACGAAGGGAGACCAGGTGCCACAGGCGCTCTGCACCGGAAAACCAGGCTTCACCCAGCCCGGCGAATACCCCTTCTGGCACCTCAACCCCGACACGCAAGACGCACAGCAGCTGTGTTTCCATTGCCCGCTACGACGTAACTGCGCACAGCAAGAACTCGACGCAGCCGCACCGGACATCCCAGACGGTGTACTCATCGCCGGAATCATCTGCCGCGGCGACACCCGCACCCTGACCATGCTCCGCACCATCGCCGCACCCCCCGAACCCGAACCCCTCGCCGCCGTCATCCCCATCACCACCGCCCGGCGTGCCCCCCGTCCTCGCAATGCGTGGCCGCGCCCGTGTGTCGGGTGTGAACGCACGATGTGGCCGCGTCGTCGACATCGAGATGGGGTGGTGCGGCACAAGGCACGTGGGCTGTGCGATGCGTGTTACACGACCGAACGAAGGAGCCTCGCCGCATGAACGCGAGCGACATCCTCGACGCGATCGCCCGTAAGCATCGCGACTGCGCGCTCATCCGCGAAGTCCTCGTCACCGATCAGGACGCCGACCGATTCGCATCGGCAGACGCGTGGGTGGCGGCCGGCAGGCCAGGGAAGATGCCTCGATTCGAGCCGACTGCGCGCCGCATCGATGGTCTGCTGTTCAACGGAGGGCAGATCCGGACCGCGATCGAGGTCAAGATCAGCCGCGCTGATTACCAGCGTGAGAACGACGCCAAGCGGCGGCCGTGGATCGCTGTGACGAACCGATTCGTGTACGCCACTCCTGCGGGCCTGCTCCGACCGGACGAAATCCCTGACGGGTGTGGCCTGTGGGAAGTGGACGACGCCGGCCGCGTGACGATCGCCCGCAGGGCACGCATCAACCGTGATCCCGACCCGATACCTCATCAAGTCCTCGTCGCTCTCGCATATCGCCTCCACCGAAAGGCCGCCGCATGATCGCCCATGCCACCACCAACCCGCAGCGTCGCCGCGGTGACGCCATCCTCGCCGCGATGCAGGCCGGACGCGCCTACGCCGCCGAGACAGCCGCGGATCCCTCACAGCGCAGCAACTTCGATGCCGCGCACGCGATCGTGGACCGGCTGATCGCTGACGGATTCATCGACCTGTCCGCCACGACCGTGAAGGCTGCCGCATGATCGCCACCCCCGACCGCATCCCCCGCACCGCCCACGAACTCATCGAAGCCCTGGACGCCCGCGACCCGCAAACAGTCCCGCACGAAACCGCAGCAGTGCTCCGCATGAAGCGCAACGGCTGGCCCGGCCCGAAGATCACCGAGTTCTTCCGCCAGAAACCCACCACCACCGTCGACCAGCTCAACAAGGCGTTGGGTGAGGAGGGTGACGCAGCCTGGGCGGGGCGTCCGATCCACGATGCGACCGTGAAGGGGCGGGTGGCGTGAAGCGATTCCTGTTCGGGGTGCTCGCCGCGTACCTGACGGCGGGTTACCTGTTCTGGCATTCGATGTTCCGGAGTTGGGAGATGCAGCCATGACCCGAGAGACCGCCGACTCCTGGTTCACGTTCCTCGGAGTCATCGCCACCACCGCCCTCACCGTCGTATTCGTTTCGTCGGTCGCGGCCGGCCTGATCGTCGGCGCGCTCCACCTCGCCCAGTGGGTGCGTGACCGGTGACCGTGCACACCATCCAGTTGCCGTGGGACAAGCCGCTGCTCACCGCCAACCAGCGGATGCACTGGACCACCCGCGCCCGGTACACCAAGACCATCCGTGGCACCACCTACTTCCTCGCCCTCGACGCGAAGCTCCCCACCGGGCAGTCGCACGCCACCGTGGCGCTGCACTACCAGCCGCGGGACAACCGCAGGCGAGACGCCGACAACCTCGTTCCCACGCTCAAGGCGTGCTGCGACGGACTTGTGGACGCGTACCTGGTGGCCGACGACACGCCCGATCTGATGACGAAGTTGATGCCGATCATTCACCCCGCGGTGAAGGGGGAGCCGGCACGCATGTGGCTGAACATCGCCATCGACTCGAAGGACACCACCGAATGAGCGCTGCCGCCGACCTGTTCGTCCTGTTCCTCGATTCCGACGATGGTGTCGAGTTCCGCATGGGCGGCGAATACGACTACAACGCCCGCCGACGCGCGTTCGCCTATCGAAAGCCGGCACTCACATACGCCCGCAAGCACGGAGCGAAGGTGGCGCACATCCAGTTCCCGCCGCGTGGCGTCCCGGTCGTTGTGGGCGTCATCGACCCGAAGGACCACACCGCGTGACCATCTTCACCGCCGACGCAGACCGCCTCGTCCGCGCACTCGACACCACCCAAGCCTTCGCAGGCGACGACACCACCATCCCCGTACTCCGCTGCATCCGCCTCGAACGCCACGGCCGATACCTCCTCGCCGCAGCCACCAACCGATTCCAAATCGGATGCACCCGAATCGAGGTCGACTGGGCCGACGACGCCCCCGTCGACTGGACACACCTCCTGGTACGTGACGACATCGCACTCATCGTCGCCAACTACAAGGGCAAGAACTCGCGAATGCGGAAAATCACCGCGAGCGCAGCCGCCACCGGTGGGCTCACACTTTCCTGCACCGGATCGCCCGTCGCACTCACCACCGAGCACCAGGACGTGCAGTTCCCGAACTGGCGGCCACTTCTGGCACCAACCCTGGAGGCCGACGAGGGTGGACCGGCCGGCCTGCTGGACCTGGCCATGTTGAAGACATTCGACAAGGCTCGGTGGTCGACGTCGGATCACTTGCGGATCAAGTACGCGGGCCGCACCGATCGTCTCGCTCTTGTGCTGTGTGGGCATCACTTTGTCGGAGCTCAGATGCCGATTCGTGAGCCGGACGGCCAGGGGGAGTGGGCTGAGATCCTCGGGGGTGCTGAGTGACACCCGTCGAAGTCATCGCCAGAACGTGGGGCTGGCTCGGTCCTGACGCTGCACAGGTGGTCATCGATCGGCTCGAAGCCCACGGATACATCATCGTCTCGAAGGAACACTCCGCGTGACTCTCGCTCTCCTCCTCACCAACGCCACAGCAATCGCCCTCGTCATCGCCTTCGCCTGGCACCTCGGCAAACGCCGAGCCCGACGCGACTGGGAAACCACCATCGAACTCGTCGAACCCATCACCCTCGACCACAACGGACTCCCCGGCCTCCTCGACGGCGTCGAAGTGTTCATGCGCGCAGCCGACCAAACCATCGCCACCCACCCGGCATGGCCCGACGAAGACACCCGCGAACTCCGCGCCCGCCTGTTGGCCGAGGAATACGCCGAAACCATGGACGCCGACTACGACGACAATCTCGCCGAGTACATCGACGGGCTACTCGACGTGATCGTCATCGCCTGGGGATCGCTGCTCACCACCGTGGGCCAGGAGGTGGCGTACGCGGCCGCGGCGGAGGTGACCCGCAGCAATCTGGACAAGATCGGCCCGGACGGCACCGTGCTCAAGAGGAGCGACGGCAAGATTCTCAAGCCCGACAACTGGACTGGGCCGGATCTAGTCGGTGTCCTTGCCGCACACGGCTACCGGCAGGAGGCCGCAGCGTGACCCACGCCGCCTTCGCGCTGCCGCCCTTGGCCGGTGTTCGTGGATCAGCGCAGCAGCTCACCCAGCACTTGCCCGCCGACTCTGGCCCCGTCGTCGTGGAGTGCGCAGCCCTGCTCGCTGGAACAGGCGGATACGCCGACGAACTGATCCGGCAACTCCTGGTCGAGCGGCATGCCCTCAGTGTGGTGTTCCGCGGGCTACGTGAGCCGGAGTTCCGCAGCTACCTCATTCGCCAGGCCGCCGCCCATGGTGTGTCCGACCGGATCGCATTCGAGGAGCCGTCAGCGTGACCCCAGACGAGTTCACCCAGCGCGAGTTCACCCAGCGCATCATCCAATCGCCGCGCCCCTCCATCGTCGTATTCGGCATCACCGAAGAACGCACAACCCGCGACACCGTGCAGGCGGCACGAGAGTTCGCCACTGGCACCACATACCGCGTGCACGTCATCGACATCGGGCACAGCGCAGAGCTGGCCGAGGAGTTCCTCATCATGGCGTCGCCGACCATCGTCGTAATCCACCAGGGCACACCGGTCGCACAGGCGACGGGGTCGCAGTCGGTGGAGGAGATCGCCCGACTCACCGCAGGAGCCGCACAGTGAAGTACTTCTATGACACCGAGTTCCTCGAGGACGGCCGCACGATCGACCTGATCTCGATTGGGATCGTCGCCGAGGACGGCCGCGAATACTACGCGGTCAACGCTGACGCCGACTGGGGTCGCATCGCACGGCACCCGTGGCTGGTGGAGAACGTCGTCTCGAAGCTCGGCGTGAAGCGGTCCGAGCGGAAATCGCATGACCGCATCCGCGACGAGGTCGCCCGCTTCCTCGACCCGTTCCAGCCGTACACGAACCCGGCGCTGCGCGGACACCGCAACGTCGGCGCCCCCGAACTGTGGGCCTGGTACGGCGCGTACGACCACATCTGCCTCGCACAGCTGTTCGGCCGGATGATCGACCTGCCGCCGTGGATTCCGATGTGGACGAACGACCTGCGGCAGGAGCAGCACCGACTCGGCGACCCGAAGCTCCCCGCCCAGCCCGCTGGTCTGCACAACGCCCTCGATGATGCCCGCCACCTACGCGTTCAGTACGACGCACTTCTCGGAGCCGCCAAGTGACCGCGAAGACGTACCGCAAGAAGCCCGTCGAAATCCAAGCCATGCGCGTGCAGAAGCCCATCAGCAAGGTCGCCGAATGGTGCGGCGGCACCGTGCTCCGCGGCGGAATGCAGGCCACCAAGTTCATCGGCGTCATCATTCCCACCCTCGAAGGCAACATGCGTGCCGACATCGGCGACTACGTGATCCGCGGCGTACAGGGCGAGTTCTACCCGTGCAAGCCCGACATCTTCGCCCAGACCTACGACGAGGTACCCCAGTGACCACCATCGACAAGGCCAATGACTACGACCGGATCGCCACAGAACTCGCCGGCGCCCAGTCCACCATCGCCCACATGACCGAAGCCATGAGCTGGATCAGCGGCCACGACCGCACCGGCACCGACCATCTCAACGAGATGATGCAGGCCAGCGAAGAACGCGACCGCGCCGAAGCCAAGCTCCGGGACGTACAGGACCGCCTTGACAAGCTCATGCGGGATCTGCACGAGCAAGCCGAAGGGCTCGGTGAGTG
>NZ_WVTE01000055.1:0-13404 GCF_009939605.1 Rhodococcus sp. YH1
TCGCGCCCAGCGCGCCGGTGCCCGGGGAACCGACCTCCCCCGAGGATCTCGGCACACCCACCGTCACGCGACGCATCGATCTCACCGGCTCCGGCACCATCGACGGCCGCGAAATGGACATGGCGCGGCTGGTGCGCACTCGGAAGGAGGGCACCCAGGTGATTTACCGGTTGGAGAACGATCACGTCCGCCAACTGGTGACCGACGCGGTGTTCAATGCCGAGCATGCCGGGCCCGGCGTTCCCGGTCATCACCGCACCGGCGACGATCTGCGGATTCTGCATGCCGAGCGAGGCGTCGATCCCGCACCGGCACGCACGGAAGGTGGCCGAGCATGAGCCACGCGCCGAAACCGCCAACTCACACCCACAGCCACACCCACGGTCGTGGGCATGGGCACGAACGCGGTGGCCGGTGGGGTGCCGCGGTGCGGGAGGTGTTCGCTCCGCACAGTCACGACGCGGCGGACAGTGTCGACGACGCGCTCGAGTCCAGCGAAATCGGTATCCGGGCGGTCAAGATCAGCCTGGTCGCGCTGGTTGTCACCGCGGTCGCGCAGTTGGCTGTCGTCGCCGTCTCCGGGTCGGTCGCGCTGTTCGCGGACACGGTGCACAACTTCTCCGACGCGTTGACGGCGATTCCGCTGTGGATCGCGTTCGCGCTCGGCCGCCGGGCCGCCACCCGTCGCTACACCTACGGGTTCGGGCGGGCCGAGGACCTGGCCGGGCTGTTCGTGGTCGCGATGATCACCCTGTCCGCGGTGGTCGCCGGGGTCGAGGCGGTGCGTCGGCTGATCAACCCCGTCCCGATCCAGCAACTCGGATGGGTCGCCCTGGCCGGGCTCGTCGGATTCGTCGGCAACGAACTCGTCGCGCTCTACCGCATTCGCGTCGGCCGCCGGATCGGCTCCGCCGCTCTGGTCGCCGACGGGCTGCATGCTCGCACCGACGGTTTCACCTCCCTTGCCGTGTTGCTCGGCGCCGGCGGCGTGGCCCTCGGGTTCCCGCTGGCCGACCCGATCGTCGGACTGGTCATCACCGTCGCGATCCTCGTGGTCCTGCGCACCGCGGTGCGGGATGTGTTCCGGCGGTTGATGGACGGGATCGATCCCGAACTCGTCGATGCCGCCGAAAGATCGTTGTCCGAAGAGCCCGGCGTGCGCAGCGTGCGCAGTGTGCGGATGCGGTGGATCGGGCACCGGTTGCATGCCGACGTCGAACTCGACATCGATGCCGACACGAGCCTGGCCGACGCGCACCGGTTGGCGCACGAGGCCGAACACACCCTCACCCATGCGGTGCCGAAACTGTCCACTGCGCTCGTCCACGCCTATCCGGCGCACAACCCCGTCGCCGCCGGCAAGTCCTCACCGCATCGGCGGTGACGGACCACCCAGGGAACAAGCGGTGGGGTTCGGCGGCTTCCTTCGGCGAGTCCTCGACGGCCTGGCGGCCCTGTCCGGCGCGAACCCGGGCGATGAGGTGCTCGATGGTGTCCTCTTCGCGGTGGTTCGATCGGCTTGCCGCCGGCCGCGTGCATATTCGTCCTCCTCGGTTCGGCCGCCCGCGGCAACGATTTCCGGCTCGGATGTCACATTCGATTCGTGGCCGGTGTCTCCATGCCGAGAGCACATAACCGAAGGAGGAATCATGACCAGCAGCACCAGGATCCCGAAGGCGGAGCTGACCGGCATCTACGGCGCGCTCGTCAAGCGGATGTCCCGAAGGATGCTCGGCGACGTGCCCGAGGCGGTGGGGGTGATGTGGCACAACCGGAAAGTGCTGAACTTCAGCTTCGGGGTCGGTCGCCGGATTCAGAAGTGGGACCGGTGTGACGAGAACCTGAAGTCGTTCGCCCACATGGCGGTGGCCAGCCTGGTCGGATGCAGCTTCTGTCTGGACCTCGGCTACTTCCATGCCCACAACAAGGGGCTGGACGTGGCGAAGGCGCGTGAGGTGCCGCGGTGGCGCGAGTCGGATGTCTTCACGCCGCTGGAGCGCGACGTCATGGAGTACGCCGAGGCGATGACGCAGACCCCGCCGACGGTCACCGACGAGTTGTCGGCCCGGCTGCTGGAGGCGCTCGGTCCGGCCGCGATGGTGGAGCTGACCGCGTACATCGCGCTGACGAACTTCATGACCCGCTCCAACACTGCACTCGGCATCGAGTCGCAGGGGTTTTCCGCCGCCTGCAACCTCGCGCCGCTCGCCGTAGCGTCGAAGGCATGACCGACGACCCGTTCGTCGCCCACCGCAACCTGCTCTTCACCGTCGCCTACGAGATGCTCGGCTCTGCTGCCGACGCCGAGGACGTCGTCCAGGAGACGTGGCTGCGGTGGGCCGACGTGGACCGGACGGAGGTGCGGGACGCACGGGCCTATCTGGTCCGGATCGTCACTCGGCTGGCGCTCAACCGGCTGCGGGCACTGGCGCGGCAACGCGAGGAGTACGTCGGGGAATGGCTGCCCGAGCCGCTGCTCACCAGTCCCGATGTGGCCGAGGACGCCGAGCTCGCCGAGAGCGTCTCGATCGCGATGCTCACCGTGCTGGAGACCCTCGGTCCGGTCGAGCGGGCAGTGTTCGTGCTGCGTGAGGTGTTCGATACGCCGTACGACGAGATCGCCGAGGTGGTGGGTAAGACCCCGGCCGCGGTCCGGCAGATCGCGCACCGTGCCCGCCGGCATGTCACGGCGCGGCGGCCGCGGATGCGGGTGGACCCGGCCGAGCAGCTGGCAGTCGTCGAGACGTTCATGACTGCCCTCTCGACGGGGACATGCAGGCTCTGATGGAGGTGCTCGCCCCGGACGTGGTGGCGATCGCCGACGGCGGCGGGGTGGTGCCGGCTGCCCGGAAGCCGATCGCCGGAGCCGAGAAACTGGCGGCGTTGCTGATCCGCTTGGCCAAGGCCCCGGGCTTCGTGGCGGCCGGCACCTGGCTCAACGGGATGCCGGGCGCACGATTCGAGGTCGAGGGCGCTGCCGCTGCAGTGAGTCTGGTGGTCGAGGGCGGCCGGATCACCCGCCTCTACGCGATCAACAACCCACACAAACTGGGGCGGCTGGAGACGTCGGCGGAACTGCGGCGGTGACCGTCGTCCGCGGGTGGTCGGCCGGCCAATCGAACATATGTACGATGAGCGCAGGAGGTCGACCCGAAGGCGGTGACGGATGGGGTGGGGGAGTGGCCCGCCGACCTGGTCGGAGCTCGAACGCGTGCTGTCGGGCCGGCCCCGGCGCGACGCGGAGTTCCCCGGTGACGGCAGCGACAGTCCCGCCTGGTCGCGCACCCGGGGGGAGTACGAACCGCGTGTCCGGCCGCCCGACGGGCCTACCGTGCCCTACGCCGAACTGCACGCCCACTCGGCGTTCAGCTTCCTCGACGGCGCTTCCGGCCCCGAGGAATTCGTGGAGGAGGCGGTGCGTCTCGGCCTCGAAGCCGTTGCGCTCACCGATCACGACGGCCTCTACGGCGTCGTGCGCTTCGCCGAGGCCGCCCGCGAGCTGGGGATGCGTACCGTGTTCGGTGCCGAGCTCTCCCTCGATGCCGGATCGGCGGACGAGACGCACCTGCTGGTCCTTGCGCGGGGGCAGGAGGGGTATCGGCGGTTGTCCCGCGAGATTGCCGCCGCGCACCTGGCGGGCGGGGAGAAGGGCAGGCCCCGCTACGACTACGACGCGCTCACCGGTGCGGCCGGCGGGCACTGGCAGATTCTCACCGGCTGCCGCCGCGGACACGTCCGCCGGGCACTCGAGGTCGGGGGGCCCGAGGCGGCGGGGACGGCACTGCGCGACCTCGTCGAGCGCTTCGGCGCCGATCGTGTCACGGTCGAGCTCACTCACCACGGCCTCCCCGAGGACGACGAGCGCAACGCGCTGCTCGCGGAACTTGCCGACAATCAAGGCCTTTCGTGTATCGCCAGCACGGCGGCCCACTACGCCACGCCGCACCGCCGGCGTCTGGCGACGGCTCTGGCCGCCATCCACGACCGGCAGAGTCTCGACGAGGCCGCGGGGCGGCTCCTCCCGACCGGTGGCGCCCACCTGCGTTCCGGCGCCGAGATGGCACGACTGTTCGCCGCCCACCCCGGCGCCGTCCGTCGTGCCGCCGAACTCGCCCGCGACTGTGCCTTCGACCTGCGGCTCATCGCCCCGAACCTGCCCCCGTTCGACGTACCCGAGGGGCACACCGAACTCAGCCGGCTGCGCGAACTCGCCCTGAGCGGGGCGCGGCACCGCTACGGCGCCCCCGAGGACAACCCGGCGGCCTACCGGCAGATCGAGCACGAACTCGACGTCATCGGCCGGCTGAACTTCCCCGGCTACTTCCTCGTGGTGCACGACATCGTCACCTTCTGCAAGGACAACGACATCCTCTGCCAGGGGCGAGGTTCGGCCGCCAACTCCGCCGTCTGCTACGCCATCGGCATCACCAACGTCGACCCGGTCCGCAACGAGCTGCTCTTCGAACGATTCCTCTCCCCGGAGCGCGACGGCCCCCCCGACATCGACATCGACATCGAATCCGACCGCCGCGAGGAAGCCATCCAGCACGTCTACGCCAAGTACGGGCGCATGCACGCCGCCCAGGTCGCCAACGTCGTCACCTACCGCGGCAAGTCCGCCGTCCGCGACATGGCGCGGGCCCTCGGCTATGCGCAGGGCCAGCAGGACGCCTGGAGCCGGCAGGTCACCCGGTGGCACGGCGTGGAACAGGAGACCGACACCGACATCCCCCCGCCCGTCCTCGAGCTCGCCGCCCAGGTCGAGGGCCTGCCGCGCCATCTCGGCATCCACTCCGGCGGGATGGTGATCTGCGACCGTCCCGTCGCCGACGTGTGCCCCGTCGAATGGGCCCGCATGGCGGGCCGCACCGTGCTGCAGTGGGACAAGGACGACTGCGCGGCCGCGGGACTGGTCAAGTTCGACCTGCTCGGACTGGGCATGCTCTCCGCGCTGCACTACATGATCGACCTCGTCGCCGAGCACGAGGGGATCACGGTGGATCTCGCTCGTCTCGACCTCGCCGAGGAGGGGGTGTACGAGATGCTGCGCCGTGCCGACGCCGTCGGGGTGTTCCAGGTCGAGTCCCGCGCGCAGATGGCCACCCTCCCGCGCCTGAAGCCGCGCGTCTTCTACGACCTGGTGGTCGAGGTGGCGCTCATCCGGCCCGGTCCCATCCAGGGCGGGTCCGTGCACCCGTACATCCGGCGCCGCAACGGGCTCGAGCCCGTCACCTACGACCACCCCTGCCTCGAGAAGGCCCTGAAACGCACCCTCGGGGTCCCGCTGTTCCAGGAACAGCTGATGCAGATGGCTGTCGACGCCGCCGGGTTCACGGCCGCCGAGGCCGACCGGTTACGGCGCGCGATGGGGGCCAAGCGTTCCACCGCGAAGATGGAACGGCTGCGCGGCCGGCTCTACGACGGCATGCGCGAGCGGCACGGCATCACCGGCGACGTTGCCGACCGCATCTACGAGAAGCTCTATGCCTTCGCAAATTTCGGTTTCCCCGAAAGTCATTCGCAGAGTTTCGCCGCCCTGGTGTTCTATTCCGCATGGTTCAAGCTGCATCATCCGGCGGCGTTCTGCGCGGGCCTGCTGCGCGCGCAGCCGATGGGGTTCTACTCGCCGCAGTCCCTCGTCGCCGACGCCCGCCGTCACGGTGTCGTGGTCCACGGGCCCGACGTGAACGTGGGCCTCGCCCACGCCACCACCGAGAACCGGGGCCGGGAGGTGCGTCTCGGCCTCGGCGCGGTCCGCCACCTCGGTGACGCGCTCGCCGAACGGATCGTCGCCGAGCGCACGGCGCACGGCCCGTACACGTCGTTCCCGGACCTGTCCCGGCGCGTCGAGCTGAGCACCGCCCAGGCCGAGGCCCTCGCCACGGCCGGCGCCCTCGGGTGCTTCGGCATCACCCGCCGGGAGGCGCTGTGGTCGGCGAGCGCCGCAGCGGCGCAGCGGCCCGACCGGCTACCCGGCGTCGGCGCTTCGACGCAGGCCCCCGCGCTGCCCGGCATGAGCGATGTCGAACTGTCCGCCGCGGACGTGTGGGCGACGGGAGTCTCCCCGGACAGCTACCCCACCCAGTTCCTGCGGCCGCAGCTCGACGCGCTCGGCGTCGTGCCGGCGGCGCGGCTGCTGCAGGTCCCCGACGGGGCCCGGGTGCTCGTGGGCGGCGCGGTCACGCACCGGCAGCGTCCCGCGACCGCCGAGGGCGTGACGTTCCTCAATCTCGAGGACGAGACCGGGATGGTGAACGTGGTGTGCTCCGTCGGCTTGTGGGCGCGGTACCGCACGCTCGCGCACACCGCACCGGCGCTGCTCGTGCGCGGGCGGGTGCAGAACGCGGAGGGAGCGGTGACGGTGGTGGCGGACCGGTTGCAGCGCATGGATCTGCGCATCATCGGAAAGTCCCGCGACTTCCGTTAGCATCCTGCGGCATGCGACGCCCCCTGGTGCTCCTGCTCGCCCTGCTCGCGTGGTTCCTGGCCGGATGCGCCGGAGGCGGCGAGGGGCCGGCTGACGGTGGGCCAGGTGACGGGGCGCCGCCGCAGCCCTCCCTGTCCGACGGCACCCGCGAATCCGCGCCCGCGGACGCGCAGGCCACCGCGCGCAAGGAGATCGTCACCGGGCACCTGGTTCTGCGTGCCGACGATCCGATCGCGGCCGGACGACAGGTGGTGACGCTCGTCGAGGCCGCGGGCGGCCGGGTGGATTCGGTCACCGAGCAGCCGGGCGCCGGCAGCATGCTGACCGTCCGGGTGCCGGCGGACCGGCTCACCGGAACGATCGAGGACATCCGCGGTCTCGGCGAGGTGACCAGCCTGACGACCACCCGCGAGGACGTCACGCTCCAGTACACCGATCTCGAGGCGCGGATCGCGGCCCTGCAGTCGTCGGTGGACCGGCTGCGCGCACTGATGGCCTCGGCCGCGAGCACCGCCGACCTCATCGAGGCCGAGAACGCGCTGGCGCAGCGCCAGGGCGAACTCGACGGCCTCGTCGCCCAGCAGCGCTACCTCGCCGACCAGATCGAGCTGTCCACCCTGACCGTGGACATCTCGGCAGAGCGCCGCGCGGACCGGGACAGCTTCTGGGACGGAGTCCTCGCCGGATGGGACGCGTTGCGCTCGGCGCTGGCCGGGTCGGTGGTCGCTTTGGGGGTGGCGCTACCGTGGGTGGGGTTTCTCGCCGTGTGCGCGGCCGTCGTCTACGTGGTAGTCCGGCTCCTCGCACGGCGCGGCAAACCGGAACCAGCCCCGAACCCGGAGAGGAACGACCAGGATGCGTGAGGTCGGCCTGGCCGCATTGGACACCGCGCTCGCCGCCGGTGCACCCGTCATCGACGTCCGTGAGCGCGACGAGTACCTGCAGGTGCGGGTGCCCGGCGTGACGCTCATCCCGCTCAGCGAGTTCGTCGCCCGCGCCGACGAGATCCCGGACGCCGACACCGTCTATGTGATCTGTGCGGTCGGAGGGCGCAGTTCGCAGGCGGCCAGCTATCTCGCCGGACGCGGCATCAACGCCGTGTCGGTGGCCGGCGGCACCGTGGCGTGGCAGCAGTCCGGCCGCGACATCGAAGCCGGGGTCTGACCGGCCGTCGCCCCGGAGGCGGTCACCCGGTCCCGCGCCGAGCGGCGGGGGAGGGGCCGCGTCGCAGGATCGAGCGGGCGCAGCGCACCACGGTCGGACGGTCGTAGGACACGACGTAGTCGAACTCACGGTCCCCGGCGGGATGCCGATGGTGGGTGCTCACCGCGGAGAGCACGCCCGCGAAGTGGGCCCCGAGGACCACGACGTTCCACTCCTCGGCCAGCGGGTCCGCCGGGTCGAGGGGCGTGTGGACGACGCCGGACTCCACACCGGCCTTCATTCCCACTGCATAGGCGCCGGCGTGGGCGACGCCCCCGGCCATGCCCGACCAGCGGGATCGGGTGGAGGCGCAGAAGTGGTCGAGGTGCCGGAACGTGCCGAGCACCAGGGTGTCCGGACCGGCGGTGGCGGCGTGAGCTTCCAGGGTGGCGGTCATCCGGGCCAGCAGATGCTCGGTGCTGCGCACCGGGACGCGGCCGGACGCCACGGTGGCGTAGGGGGTCGGCGTCTCCACGTCGGGTGTGCTCCACGTCGGGCTCGGCGGGAAACGCTCGGCGGGCTCGGCTCGCAGCGCCGGCGGATACAGCCGGCCGAGGCCGTGGGTGGCCCCGAGTTCGAGTGCCCGCCGCCGGTGCCGGAGTGAGTCGACCCCGTCGGCCACCAGGACGGCGCCCGTACGTTCGACGTGCGCGGCCACGGCATGGAGAGTGGGCGCGACGTCGCTGTCCGCCCGCCGGGTCAGCATCCCGGACGCGAGGATCACGATCTCCGGTTCGAGCAGCGCCAGCAGCGCCGAGGCCCGCGGATCGGCCCCCACCTCGTCGACCGCCACGAGCCGCCCGGCGCGGCGGGATTCGGCGGCCGCGCGCATGGCGTGGCCGAGGGCGTCGCGCGCGCCGGAGTCCGGTCCGAGGTGGACGGGGACGAGTACGGAGACGTCGGCGGCCGGAACCGCGCGGTGGGGCGGCCGGCGTCGGGGGAACGGCCCGGACGCGCGTACCAGTGATGCCGCGAGCAGTCCGTCGTCGAGGCGCCGGATCGGTACTTCGACGGCGTCGAGCGTTTCCACCTCGTCGCCGTCAGATCGCGGCCGCGACGACCGCCACCGCACCTGCGACGATGGCCGTGAGGGCGACGGCCAGCAGCGCGGAGCCGGCCACCGCCACGGCGGCGAGCGCACCCACGACCGTGACGCCGCCGGCGAGGATCATGCCTGCGTGCGGGCCGTCGAGCAGCGCCGAGGGGCCCTTCGGGCGGTGGGGGATCCGTGGTGCCGTCATCTCTGTTCTCCGAGTCGTTCGCCCGACAGCCGGTCGGCGAGCGTGTCGCCGGGTGTACCGGAGCGGTGCGAGTCCCGAGCATCCCCGTCGCCGGTGTCGAGCCCGACGCAGGAAGATCACGGAAGCGTAACGACGTATAACGAATTGATACGAAGTCCGATCTTCCTGCAACGCAAGGAAAAACGAACCCGGCGACGGGAGGGTGGGATGTCTACAGTCGTTCGTATGACTGCGACGACGGGCTCGCCGACGCCCCCGAAGCGCGCGCCGGACGCGGGGACCGAGGGGTCCGGCCCGGTCGGGGACGACCGCCTCCGGCCCCTCCTGGTCCGGGTCGCGGGAAAGGACCGTGCCGCCTTCGCGGCGCTCTACGACCTCACCGTCGCACAGGTGCATGGCATCGTCCTCCGAGTCGTGCGCGGCGGCACCGACGCCGAGGACGTCACCCGCGAGGTGTTCGAGCAGGTGTGGCACACGGCCGACCGCTATGCCCCACAGGTCGGATCCCCCCTGGCCTGGCTGTCGGCGCTCGCGCACCGCCGGGCCGCCGACCGGATCCGCTCACGGGCCGGCCGGCCGCACGCCGGGGTCCCGGCCGCGGCCGAGGCGACGCCGCCCGGGTGCGGGCACGGTGAGCCGCTGTATCTCGCCTACTACGAGGGAATGACCTGCGGGCAGATCGCCGATCGCCTCGATCTGCCCGTCGCGACGGTCCGGGCCCGCATCCGGGCCGGTGTGGCCCGGATGCGGGCCACCGCCACGGACGTGCCCGCCGGCTGACGGCCTATCGGGTCAGCGCCGGCAGCACCGCGCCGAGGACATGCGGCATCCAGGGCGCGAACACCTGCGGGGTCTGTTCCACCTCGCGTACCACCTCGGCGAGGGACTGGAACCGCACCTCGGCCACTTCGCTCGGAACGGGACGAGGAGCCGTGGTGACGCGTCCGACGACCACGTGGTCGAACTCGTGCTCCATCAGCGACGAGTCCGGATCGTGGGCGGAGTAGACGACCGAGGCCACCTCCTGCAGGTCCGACGGGCGCACGCCCAGTTCGTCCCAGCTGCGCCGGGCCGCGGCGTCGAGCACGCTCTCGCCCGGCAGCGGATGTCCGCAGCAGCTGTTGGCCCACAGGCCGGCGAAGTGGTACTTGTCCAGGCTTCTGCGCTGCAGCAGCACGTTGTCGTCGGCATCGAGCAGGAATGCCGAGAATGCGCGATGCAGCGGGGCCGGGGGGCGGTGCGCCGCCACCTTCTCGGCCGTCCCGACTTCCCGACCGTCGCGGTCGACCAGCACGACTAGAGTCACGACGTCTCACCTCCCCGTTCCACGTTCCCACAGTTGCGGCGTTTCCCCACGACGAGGCTCCGCACGCGGCGTCGGTGGGCATTCGGAGCGGCCACCGGAGTGGATGGGTTCGCTGCCGGACCGGCTCAGACCGCGCCCGCGAAGCCGTGCTGGCGCCACGCCTCGTACGTGACCACCGCCGCCGCGTTCGACAGGTTCAGCGAGCGCCGGCCCGGCAGCATCGGAATCCGCACCGTGGCGGTGACGTGCGGGTCGGCGAGCACCTCGTCGGACAGTCCGGTCGGTTCCGGCCCGAAGAGGAACACGTCACCGGGCCGGTACTCGAGCGCGGCGTACGACACGCTCGCGTGCGCGGTGAACGCGTATACCCGCTCCGGCCGCAGCGCGGCCCAGGCGGCCTCGAGGTTCTTGTGCACGGACACCGACGCCAGATCGTGGTAGTCCAGGCCGGCGCGCCGCAACTTGGGTTCGGAGAGATCGAATCCGAGCGGCTCCACCAGATGCAGCTCGCATCCGGTCCCGGCGACCATGCGGATCGCATTGCCTGTGTTGGGCGGGATACACGGCTCGTGGAACATCACTCGGAACACCGATCCAGCTTGCCAGTCGGTGTCTCCGGGTCGTTCGCCGGCAGCCGCTCCCGGGTCGGACCGTCGTGCGCGGCCGTCCGGCCGAGTCGCCGACGCGGCGTGCCCGGCCCGGGGCGGGACCGGCTGTGGTGAGGCTGTCTCCGCCCCGGCTGGACGACCTGAGACAATGGCGGTCGTGACTGCGACGATCCTGGACGGCAAAGCGACCCGCGACGAGATTTTCGAGGACCTGAAGGCCCGCGTGGCCGCGCTGAAGGCGAAGGGCATCACCCCCGGCCTCGGCACCGTTCTCGTCGGCGACGACCCGGGATCCGCGGCGTATGTGCGCGGCAAGCACAACGACTGCGCCAAGGTCGGCATCACCTCCATCCGCCGCGACCTGCCCGCCGTCACGACGCAGGAGGAGCTCGAGGCGGTCATCGACGAGCTGAACGCCGACCCCGCCTGCACCGGCTACATCGTGCAGCTGCCGCTCCCGAAGCACCTCGACGAGAACGCCGCGCTCGAGCGGATCGACCCCGACAAGGACGCCGACGGGCTGCACCCGATCAACCTCGGGCGCCTCGTCCTCGGCAAGGAGGCGGCGCTGCCGTGCACCCCGCGCGGCATCGTGCACCTGCTGCGCCGCTACGAGGTTCCGATCGCGGGCGCCCACGTGGCCGTCGTGGGCCGCGGCGTCACCGTCGGCCGGCCGATCGGGCTGCTGCTCACCCGGCGCAGCGAGAACGCCACCGTGACCCTCTGCCACACCGGCACGAAGGATCTCGCCGCGGAGGTGCGGCGCGCGGACATCGTCGTCGCCGCCGCCGGTGTGCCGGGACTGATCACCGCCGACATGGTCAAGCCGGGTGCGGCGGTCCTGGACGTGGGTGTGAGCCGGACGCCGGAGGGCCTGCGCGGCGACGTCGCCGACGACGTCCGAGAGGTCGCCGGGTTCCTCTCGCCCAATCCCGGCGGTGTCGGCCCCCTGACCCGTGCGTTCCTGCTGGCGAACGTGGTCGAGCGAGCCGAACAGCTCGCCGGCCGCTGACCCGGTGGTGCAACTGGCCGGCGCGCAGCGCTGGGTGCGTCTGGCCCGGCGGAATCTGCCGCTGCTGGCGGTGACGGTCGTCATCGCCGCGGCGGTGATCCTCGTCGTGGCGGATCGGTGGCGCCGCGGTGCGTTCGTCTTCGGCAGCGCCACCCTGCTCGCCGGCCTGCTGCGCCTGTGGGTGCCCGAGGACCTGGTCGGCGTGCTCGCCGTGCGCAGCCGGACCTTCGACGTGTCCGCGCTCCTCGTGGTGGGCGGTCTCATCATCGCCCTGGCGGTCTCGATCGATCCTCTCGGCACCGGCTGAACCGCCGGGCCTCGGCGGCCCGGCGGCACGCGGTTCTCAGCCCCGCGCGAGGGTGACGAGCTCGGACAGGAGCTTGGCGACGGCGTCGGCCTCTGTGAGGAAGCCGTCGTGACCGTCCCGGGACTCGAGGACACGCAGCCCGTCGCAGCCGGGCAGCCCGTCGGCGATCTCCTGCTGCAGCCGCAGCGGGTACAGGCGGTCGGAGTCCACGCCGGCGACGATCGTCGGCACCGGGGTGGATCCGAGCGCGGCGGCCACGCCGCCCCGGCCGTGCCCGACGTCGTGCCGGTTCATCGCCTGGGTGAGCGCCACGTAGGTACCGGGATCGAAGCGGGCGACGAGCTTGTCGGCCTGGTGCTCCAGGTAGCTCTGCACCGCGTATCGGCCACCGTTCCAAGGGTTTTCACTCCCCTGGGGGGAGTTGGCGAAGCGGGTGTCGAGCTCGCCCTCGGTCCGGTACGTCAGGTGCGCGATCCGCCGTGCGATGCCCAGTCCGGCCCGCGGCACCCGTCCGGTTCCGTAGTAGTCCCCGCCTTGCCAGTCCGGGTCGGCGGTGATTGCGGCGATCTGCGTGGTCTGGGTGCCGATCTGGTCGGCGGTGGCGCGGGCGCCCACCGCCAGGACCAGGGCCGCCCGCACCCGTTCCGGATATCCGACGATCCATTCGAGCGTCCGCATGCCGCCCATGGACCCTCCGGTCACGGCGGCGAACCTGTCGATGCCGAGCGCGTCGGCGAGGGCGACCTCGGCGGCGACCTGGTCGCGCACCGTGATGCCGGGGAACCGGGAGCCCCACGCCTTGCCGTCCGGGGCGGTCGAACCGGGCCCGGTGGTGCCGCGGCAGCCGCCCAGCACGTTCGTCGCCACGACGCACCACCGGTCGGTGTCGATCGGCGCACCGGGACCGACCATCCCGGACCACCAGCCCGGCGACGGGTGCTCGGGCCCGGCGGGGCCGGTCACGTGCGAGTCCCCGGTGAGGGCGTGTTCGACGAGGACGACGTTGTCGCGGGTCGGCGACAGCCTGCCCCACCGTTGCACCGCCACCGTCACGTCGGGCAGGGTCGCGCCGCTCTCCAGCGCCAGCGGCCCGATGTCGACCGTGCCCAGACGGCCGTCCTCCGGCGGCAGCTCCACGTGGCGCCGGTCGACGCGCGCCGTCAAGACGCGACCGCCTCGAGGCCGGTGGTGATGTCGGCGAGGATGTCGTCGATGCCTTCGATGCCCACGGCGAGGCGGACCTGGCCGGGGGTGACGCCGGCGGCGAGTTGCTCGGTGGCGGTGAGCTGGGAGTGGGTGG
>NZ_WVTE01000056.1:0-13393 GCF_009939605.1 Rhodococcus sp. YH1
GGAGCCCCCGGGGATCGGTAGAGCCGACACACGGCAGACGAGCCGGGGCACACTCCTAGCCAGGGCGAGGGGGCACCGTCCGCCGGCCGCGGGAGCATACGTTTGCCGGCCCCGAGACCAACGAGGCAAAGATCCGACTGCCACACCGACCCTCGAACACACTGCTCGTCGACACCCGACACGACCCGAAGGGGGTCCGGGGGCGGATCGCCCCTGGTCAACGCCATGTCGGCACAGCGTGTTGTCCGGCTCCTGGACAATGCCTGCCGGTGAGGTGTGCTCCTTCCCTCAACTCGATCGTCTACTCTCCCGATGAGCTGGCCGGCATGAAGGAAGTGACTCAGGGTGACGGGGTTTTCCAGAAGAAAGGGAACCGATGAGAAGCTGCCTGAAGAACGGCACTTCAAACGCCTCCTCATCGGAGTTGTTGTTGCCGTAATTCTGTTCACGGTTGCATTCCTTGCACTGACCTGGTTCAAGTCTTGTCGGAGTCCGCAGGACGTGACCTCGAACTGGTTCGTGGCGTGGGGTACCTGGGCAGGCGGCCTGGGTACTGCGGCGGCCTTCTTGATTGCCGCGTTTAGCATCTTGGTCGCTAGTGCCCACTCGCGGTTCGATCGCCGTCAGGACGCGGAGATCCGCGAGGACGATCTCATGGGGCAAGCTCGACTCTTGAGCATCTACAAAGTCGATGACAAGGGCTGGCTTTCGACGTTGCCCACCTATCGAATCGACAACTGGAGCAAAGACTGGTTCTTTGACGTCACTGTTCCATACGTAGATGCTCGTAACGCAGAGGGCCACATCGAGCGTAGGACTGCCGATCTGGCTGAGAAGGAGATCCGGTACGCCGAACACATCCCGAGTGGTGAACAGCTGACCCCACATCGAGACAACTCCGATGACGAAGCATGGTTCACTCTCGTCAGAGTCCACGCAACCAACGCGAAGAGCATCGATTTCGCTGTCGAGTACACCGATGCTAGTGGTCGACGGTGGCGCCAGAGTCTTGGTGGAAAAATCGAACGGATTCCCATGACCAAGGCTGTACCCATTCGACGGCCTGACAGGTTCCAGCCCCGTCCGCCAATCAAGAAACTCTCGGGTGTAGAAGCATGGCGGTCAGGAATCACCCAGGGAGGGATTACCGATGGGCTCCCACCGCTAGAGAGTGATGAGGACTTCCTGGAGGTAATCGGGGTTTCCAACGTTCAGCGTTGGAAGCGCATTGAGCGTATCGACGAAATCAAGTTTGAGCGCGGTGGCGAACTAAGCAGTGACTTGGAAGTCTCCGTGACGTTCGGTCCCGCAGCTCCTCCTTTTTGGCTCATCCACTTCCGCAACAAGCTGGCCGAGTCCGGACTGCGTTACGGAGGTGGACGTTCCTATTACGTTCAGACCGATCGATTCCTTTGTTCCAGAGATATTGATACGGCGGGACTGAACGAGGTCATCGACGCTGCAATTCAGTTCGCCAATGATCGATTCGAGGAAAACGAACTCGCTGCGGCACGCAGAGCGTTGGAGTCTCGCCGGAATCGCACGAGGTCAGACAACTGATGTCCCCGTTTGCAGAACATTGAGCAAATAACTTGGAAGTGATAGTGGTGTCGGCGAACAGACGCTTGCGTAAGGAGAACAGCTTGGCTGTTCGCCCTTGAGTCGGCTGGCCTTCGCTTCGGCGATGGCTTCGGCCTGTCCTCTTGCTGTCGTCGCGGGCGTAAGTGCAGGTCAGGGCAGGGTGGAGAACCCGTACTTCATATTGCGTCGCATGTTGATCTACGTCGCGCAGTACCTAGTCGGGATCTTTGGAGTATGGGAGGCAGTCAAGACAACAGTCCGAATTCTCAGCACTTCACCGGGTAGTGACGATGAGAGACACGGATCGGACAGCTCCGAGCTGTGATCATCGCGCGCATCCGTTCTTGAGCTGTGATCTTCCTTCCTTCTGGCGCGTGCTCGGGATTGGTGACTGAGCCTGAGCACGCGCCTGGTCGGTGATCGAGGCCATCTTCGCAGTTCAGCACGCTGATTCCTCCACGACCGGCCGTATGAGTTTCAGGCGCGAACGGGCGGGGATTCCTCTCGAGCTCGCCGCAGGGTTGCGTACATCGCGGACCGCGACAGGCCGCTGATTTCGCAGAGCTGGCCGGCGGTGTATTCGCCGGATTCATAGTCGGCAAGCAAGCGTTTGCGCTGCAAGGCGGACAGCTTCGGTTGCTTGCCTTTGAGTCGGCCGGCCTTTTTTG
The DNA here is from genome assembly GCF_009939605.1 of Rhodococcus sp. YH1. Classification (NCBI taxonomy): domain Bacteria; kingdom Bacillati; phylum Actinomycetota; class Actinomycetes; order Mycobacteriales; family Nocardiaceae; genus Rhodococcus; species Rhodococcus sp. YH1. The sequence goes on from NZ_WVTE01000056.1 coordinate 2,250, forward strand.
CTTCGGCCATGCCTTCGCGGGTGCGGGCGCGGATGAGGTCGGATTCGAACTCGGCCATCAGCGACAACATGCCGAAGAAGAGTTTGCCGGTGGGATCGGTCGGGTCGTGGACGGAGCCGCCGATGCTCAGTCGGGTTCCTTTGGCTTCGAGTTCGTCGGCGATTGCCCGGAGGTCGACGGCGGAGCGGCCGAGGCGGTCGAGTTTGGTGACGACGAGGGTGTCGCCTTCGCGGCAGGCGGCGAGTGCTTCGCGTAGGCCGGGCCGGTGCCGGTTGCGGCCGGTATATCCCTTGTCGGTGTAGATCCGGTTGTCGGGGACTCCGAGGCGTTTGAGGGCTGTGCGTTGCGCTCGCAGATCTTGGCCCGCGGTGCTGCATCGGGCATAGCCGATCAGGATTCCGTCCATGAGGCGACGATAGTGCTGTTTGGGTCAGCTATTCGAGACCGACATGCAGGACGGTTAAACAGGACGGTCGGACGGCCGTCTTTCGCAGGACGCGATCGAGTGCCGGACCCCTTCGGGGTGTGCTGTTTGAGGATCGTCAAACAGCACAGCTACCCAGAGTCGCCACGCCGCCGCGACGTAATGCGGTATTACAAAATAAATGCTGTATTCTATTTGTAGTTCAGACTACATGGAGGAACCGATGGCCACCCTCACCCTTCGCGTCAACGACGAGACCCGAGAAGAACTGGAGGCGCTGGCGCAGTCCAAGGGCACGACCGTCAGCGCGTTGTTGCGGGACCAGATCGATCAGTTGCTCGGTCGCGACGTGGAGATGCACCGTGGTGACGTTCCTCAGTCACTGACGATGACCGAACGGCTGCTGCTCGCGAACCAGGCGAGGATCCTGGCCGCTCTCGATCCGGATGAGGCCGACTACTACACACGACGAAGCGAAACCCTTGAGGAGGGGTACGCCGGCGAGTACGGCGACGTGTTTGCCGCGGTTGGTCCAGAACTCACCCGCACCGAATGCGCCTTGGTCTGGGACCTGCTCGACATGTTCCGCGTCCTGAGCGCAAGCATCGAGACGCTCAGCCCCGCTGATCGAGCCGTCCTCGGGGAAGAACGCATCGACCGGCTGCGGTTCCAGGGATTCGACATCAGCGACGAACTGGAAGGCCGGCTGCTGTCATATGTGCAATATCTGGTGCGCGGCAGGAGGTGGGCGGAAATCGGACCTCGCTTGGAGGAGATCGGTGACGACGGCAACTCTCACCACCGATACTTGCCCTTCTACCGACTTCTGCTCGACACCTACCAGCCGATCATCACCGCCCGAGCCAAGAGCCGGGGATACTCTCTCGATGCCTACCGCCTCGACCTCGAACAACTCATCGAGTTGGCGGAGGTTAGCTTCCGATGACGGAAATCTGTACAGAACCCGTAACTACGGGCGTGGGTCGGAAACTCACAAGGACGGGACCCGTCGTCGCCGACACAACGACGACCTGGTTCGGCAGCCCGACTCACCTTGCACCCCCCACTGACAAGATTCCGGGCTGTGCACGCATTCATTGACGAGTCCAAGCGTGACGGCTACATGCTCTGCGCTGTCACCGTCGCCGCCGGCGACGTCGCGGCCCTACGTAAACAGGTGGATGCGCTGCGTCCGCGAGGCAGCGCACGTATACACATGAAGTCCGTCAGCAAGAAGGACGCGCCGAAGCTGGTCACCGAGGTAGCGAAGCTCGACGCGGCCAGTCGCCTCTACATCGTGAAATCGGGAAAGATGCCCGAACGAAGCGCCCGCGATCTCACTCTCGGGGCAGCTGTTCGGGATCTGGCAACGCTCTCGGTGAGTCGGGTCCTCATCGAATCCTGCAATCAGGACCGAGAGGACAATCGGACGATCCGCGACGCGTTGGGCGCCGACGTGCCGTTCGTCTACGACCATGCTTCCCCGAGCGATCCGCTGCTGTGGCTTCCCGATATCCACGCATGGGCCTGGGGCCGCGGTGGCCAGATGAGGGCGAAAATTGCGCACCGGATCGAGGTGTCCAGGCTTTGACAACGAGAAGAACCCCACCTATGGATGGGGTTCTTCTGAAGCAGGATGGGCGCGCAAGGCTGGAAACCGCTAGGTGGAGCTGCCCCACAGGGGTACTTACGCTCCGGAGACCTCCTACACGAACCACTTCCCTCGGCTAGTGCCTTGGGCACCCTAACGGTACCACTTTCCCCTACTATCCCTCACTCGCGAGACACACCCCTTCCCACTGACGTCGCCCCGGGGATGGAAAAACGGAGTACACGTGCCTATACGACACCGTCGTTGCGGTCGATAAGAATCCTTGGCAGTCGATAGACGGAAGTTGACGTAGAACCCATATAAGCGGGGGGTACGGCGCCTTTCACCGAGGCGGCCACTCACCAGCGGCGTGTCAAGGGTAGGTCCGGCCGGTCCGTTCAGGCACTTCATTGCCGTACAGGACACTGACGATTGTTCTGGCCAGCTCGACCCAGGCTCGCGGTTCATAAAGTACCTCCTCGGGATGCTCGCCTTTCTCCCCCGGCGCACCGCCGGGGATGTGCGCCCACCCGTCGGTGCCGACTTCGGGCCAGGTGTAGGCCAAGAGCAGGTCGGATCCATTGCTCCACGACGCCCAGCCGTGGACCGGGGCACTCGAGCCGGGGGACAGCCCGCCTTCGTGTTCGGAGATGTCCTGAGTCCAGGTGAGCCACGCAACACCCTCCCAGGCGAACGTGATGTCCTGAGCAGAAAATCCATTTCCGGTGTCGAACATGAAGGTGAACGAGACCTTACCCAGCTCGACCTCGTCTGGAAGGCCGAGGGTGGCGGACTGTTCATCGCCTGCGGCGGCGATGGCTTCTTCGAGTGCGATCGTGCGCCCGCTGGCGGCTCGTTTCGGCATGCTGCCTCCGGACATCGAGGTTTGCTCCACGGTATCGAGGACGCATATCCCCGTGCTGGCAATCCGCCATCACGATCCGGCAATGATCAGGATTCCTGAGCCGCTACTGCTTTGCGGCAACGCCGCAGCGGGTCACGATGGGAAAGTGACCGCATCGGATTCACCTGACCTGGCTCGCGAGTTCCTCGACCTTTGGGCCGATATCGAACAGTACTTGCGGCACAAGGACACGCTTCCCGAGATGGCGCGCCGGTATGGACGAAATCCTCGATGCCGCCCGGGATCGGGACCCGCTCGTTCGTCGCTACTATCGCGCATTGTCCGCATTCCGGAAGTTGCGCAACGCAATCTCGCACGATCGTTATCGTGAGGGCGCCCCCATTGCCACGCCACGGGCGACGACGGTCGATTCGTTGCGCGACATCCACCGTGAACTGCTCAACCCTGTCCGGATCGGGCAGTGCCTGCGGTCCACAGGGGTGATCACGGCAACGCCGGACGAGCCGCTGCGCGAAGCGTTACGTGAGATGGCGCAGTACACCTATTCCCAGCTGCCGGTCTACGAGAACGGCAGCTATTTGAGTTTGTTGACTACCAACGCCGTCGCCAGGTGGCTGGCCGCGCAGATCAGCGATGCCGGGGAGATCCTGGTCGACCGGGTTCGGGTGCGGGAAGTACTCGATTATGTCGAGCCGACCGAGAAGGTTGTCCACCGCGCCCGCACCGTGACTGTCGCGGCGATCATCGACGAGTTCCGCAAGGGCGACGATGCCGACTCGCTGGTGGCGGTGATAGTCACCGAACACGGACGACGGACGCAGACACCCCTCGGCGTCGTCGTGCGCGACGATCTCGCCTCTCTACTCGGCCGACTCCCTGACATAGTCGCGTAAGGATTTCATCACGGCGTAGGACGGCTCAATCCCGATGCCCGAGGAAGGAGTTCGAAGCAGCGATCGCGGCGTTGCGCAACCATGAGCGCCCTGGAAAATCCGAACTCGGATGGGGCCAAGATTCGTGCCGACACGCCGCACCACCCGTCCGCGGCCACCGGCCGCCTCAGCCGGGGGGCCGGAATTCGTGACAATCAACGGCCGAACTGGGGCCTACTCAGGTGACCACACCCAACCTTTGGCATCGACGCTCAGAGGGCGCGATACCTGTCGTCCATCGTGGAGACGACTACTCGACGGCGAAGACCTTCATCACCTCATCGCCGTAGTCATTGATCACCTTCACCGCGACACGTCCAGTGCTCGGCGCCGGGAACGGGCGGGACGTCGTCGAGTACAGCGACTCCCATGCGTCAACGTCGATGTCAGCCTTCAATGCACGTTTCAGTTGTTCGTAGGGCTTGTTCCCGCCAGTGAAGTAGCAGTGTCGGACGAAAAACGACTCAGCGTTGTAGTCGGTATCGATCATCCACAGCGCGATCTGCGAAGTGTCGCTACTGCGTACCTTCCCGGTGTTCGGATCGTAGACGTCCACACCAAGTAGATCCACCACGACCTCGTCGCCGTCACGGCGCAACTCAATGTCCGGCTCGCCGAACACCATGAACATGTTTCCGGATCCCGTCTTCTTGAGCTCGTCACCCATCAATAGATCCGGGTTCATCCGCACAAACAGCACCGGTAGTCGGCCCAGGTTCCGTGAGGCTGCGACCTCGGCGAAGTCGTCGGTCTTCTCCAGATCTCCGCCCCCGTCTGCCGTCTTCACCCCGCTTGCTGCGGGGTCGAACGCGAATGCCAGCACAGCGAGGACATCAATATCTGAGGCTGCGAGCGCCTCTCGTGCTGCATCCTTCACGAACCGGGGAGATACCGTCCCGTATTGCGGACCCAGCGCCAACCCCACCCTGAGCGGCGCAGCACTGCTGTCATCCACGACTTGAGTAGCAACGGCCTGAATGAACTGTCCTGGATATGCCTCGGGCGTCTCGAGTTTCATGCGTTCCGACTTACGGCCGTTCTGGATGCCGGCCGCCGCGAGGTTCGCAAGAATCATCTGCTCGAACGACTCGTCGTTCGTTACTTCGTCACCGAGCTCGTACTGCTTACTCGTAGAGGCTTTAGTAGCGGCTTGGTCTGGACTGTCAAACGAGGTAGAACGGTGCGGCGACAACGACTCGACCGTGAACGGGCCCGCCACTCGCACCTTTCTGTTGTCTTCGTAGGGTCGGTCGTAGAGAAGTTCTTGGTCCGCATGGCGCGCGATTGTCTTGTCAATTTCGGCTTGCGTCATGCCCTCAACCAAGTCGGGATTGTTAGCGATCGATCGCAGCATGACGTGGGGGATGCGTTCGTAGACAAATCCATGACGGATGTCGTTAGTTGCAGGTGCCGTTGGGGCCGAGTGGGCCGACAACTCAAATTCCTTGCGACGACCGGCATCTGAATCGCTGAGTAGAAAGTACGGATACTTCGCTGCCATCAGGCGCTGTCGGGCAATCGCTACTGCGACACGGGAAGTATCGATGGTGATCCATCTACGACCGTACTGCTCGGCAACTGTCGCTGTAGTACCTGAGCCGCATGTTGGGTCAAGAACCAGGTCGCCGGGGTCGGTGCTCATTAGCAAACACCGCTCGATCACCTTGTTCGCAGTCTGGACTACGTAGAGCTTGTCCCCGCCGAACTGGTTCTGCCCGACAGTATCAGTCCACATATTGACCAGGGGATACGCCGGGAAGTCGTCCAAGTAGCGGATATACCCCAGGTTCTTTCCAGTACCTGCATGTACCCGGCCAGCGAGGATGAGTCGCTTCATGCCCTCTTCACTGGTTTTCCAAACGTTCGGGTGTGGCTGGTATGTACGGCCGTTGATAGTTACTGGGTAGCGCGTCTTGTCCACACCGGATGAGGATGTGAGATTGTCTACCCCGAAAATCCGCGCTCCGTCCGGCAATGGTCCGCCGTTCTTCTCATCCTTGGAGAGCGGCCGAGAAGTACCGTCTGCGAGTCGCACACTTGTGTAGAGGCTCCCGCCTTCCTGGCCAGCTCTCTTCTCTTTCCACAATGCGCGGTACTTCACCCGCTCCTTATCCTTCGCGTACCACAGGACGAAATCTGCGACGCTGGGAATGCTGCGCAGCTCGCCAGGGCTTCCCGCACCGGTTGTCTTCTGGACCACGATGGTCGAGTAATAGTTGTCCCGTCCGAATACCTCGTCGAGAAGACCGCGCACCATGTGCAGGTTCTCCTCGCTGATCTGGACGAATACGGAACCGGATTCGGTGAGGAGATCATGTGCCGCGACCAGACGGTCGCGGAGATACGACAGGTACGAGTTGATCCCGTACTCCCAAGTGTCACGGAAAGCCTTGATCATCTCTGCGTCACGCGTGACGTGTTGGACCTTACCGTCGGTTACCGACCGGTTACGAGCCGAGCTCTGGAAGTTGGAGCCGAACTTGATGCCATACGGCGGGTCAATGTAGACCATCTGAACTTTGCCACGTAGGTTTTCGCGTTCGGCGAGGGAACCCATGACCTGAAGAGAGTCGCCGAGGATCATGCGGTTGGACCAGTTCGCGGAGTGGCGATAGAAGTCGACGGCATCGTATTCGTCGAGACCGTCGAAAACATCGAACATCGTCAGTTCAGGCTCGAGTTGACCGCCCTTTGCGGTCTGGCGAAGGTTTTCGACTAGGACGCGTGGATCAATCTTCTCCTGGATGAAGATCGGTGGAGCATCGATCTCAAGGTCGCGCGAGTCCTGCTCGTCCTTGCCCTTCCACACCAGCTGTGGATCCAGCGAGGTGTCCCGCGGATAGAGGAGGGTCCGAGGTGCCTCGATCTCGGGGGTGACGAACTCGTGGGCGTCGGCAGTCGGCAGGTTGGTGCGCTTGTCGCCGTGCTTAATCCTCTCGACCGGCGTCGGGCCCTTCGATGTAGGAGCCTTGCGTGCATTCATAGTTCGGGCTCCGTTCAGATGGTGAGCTGGTCGGGTGTGGACAGGTCTTCAGGGATCGGAGTGTCCGCGTAGAGAAGTTCGATGGCCTGGGTCAACGTGTGCTTGATACCTGCCATCGAGCGAATCTCCACGTAGCCCCAGCGACCTAGCTCGCCGTGGTTATTGACCGCGGGCACCCAGGTGTTGCGCGCGGTGTCTGCTTTGGCCTTCGTCGGTCCGGCCGCCTTTTGGCCGCCGGACACCTCAATGATGAGAGTCCGGGTGTGCGGATCCCAGTCCCGTGGTGCGAGGCGTACCAGGAAATCCGGATAGTACTCGGCAGGCTTGCCCTTAAACACGTACGGGATCGCGAACCCAATATGATCATTCTTCACGTACGAGAGCACTTGCTCAGTCATGTCCTCAAGAGTCTCGGCCACGGTCTTCTCCCACTGGTTGGCGCCGCCTGCACGGGCAGGGTCGAGGACTACATGGGATACGGGAGAACGATCGGTTTCAAGGACCGGCTTACGGGTCTGGAAGTAAACGTTGTCGGTCGAGCCGATCGGTCGGAACTCGCGCAAAACAGGCCGAAGCCAGGTGATGCGTTTGTCCTCGTCCTGCTCGGTGAGCGCCTGGTAGATGTGCTCGGCGGCCTCAACCAAGCGTTCGGTGGTTTGAAGGATCTCACCGATGTGGCGACCCGCTTCGACCACAACGCAGTCGCGAAGCCAGGTGCGGCACAGTTCAACGATGCCACCAAACAGCCACGGTCGACGCGAGTTGTCTTCAGCAGTCAGTTGGCGGGCGATCAGGGTTTCGGCGAGCTTGTAGGCGACGGTCTGTGCCCTGATGCTTCGGGTGTCCCTGCCTTCAATGACAACGGATTCGCCGACCAGTCCGGAGGTTTCGGTCCATGTCGGGACCGTTGAGGCAGAGAGCAGGTAGGTCGGCGCATTCGCCGTGTCGATCGTCGGTGGCAAGTCCGGCTGCTCAACTCGGTAGCCCTGCACGTGTGGGAACGTGATCTTGCGCAGCTCCCGCTCAGGTTTGGTGTACACCTCCACAGCAGGCGGGGCTGGCGGACTGTCGACCACGGTGCCGTCAGATGGAATAAACGCAAACGGGATGCCATAGACGTTGGCGTACTCGACGTCGAACATGCCTTGGTCATTGAGTGCATAGGAGCGGCGTCGCAGACCGCGACCGACAACCTGCTCACACAGCAGCTGCGACCGGAACGGCCGGATCCCGAGGACATGAGTGACGTTGTTGGCGTCCCAGCCTTCGGTGAGCATTGACACCGACACCACACACCGCACATCGGCACCGAGTTTGCCCCGCTTACCAACTGTGTTGAGCACTTCGCGGAGCAGCTCCTCGTTGGTGATTGCATCCGCGTTCGCACCGGGATAACGCAGCCGGTACTCAGTTTTGAATGCGTCGATCTCTGCGGCCGCCGCTGTAGTGAAATCACTTGTGAATGCCTCGCCGGATTCGATGGTCTTCGAATCGATGAGCAGCGACACAGGACGCGAGTAGGGACGATCCCCTTCTCCGTTGGCGAACAACGGCAGGTTCCCTGCCCGGTAGTGGTCGCGTTCGTTGTCGTCATCAGCGACGGTGACAGTTCCAGCGATCCACTGATAGATCAACTTCGAAACCAGAGTGTTTGAGCACACCACAATGAACACAGGCGGCGGCTCACCAAGATGCTGCATGTGTTTCTGCCAGTGCACGAACGCCTTCTCGTAGTCGGCATACAGCGATTCGAGTGCTCCTTGGACCACCGGCGGCGGCATCCACGTCTCGGGGTTGATCCTCTTATCGGTGTTGCGGGCCGGCAGGGGCGGATCGATGTTGTCCCACAGATTCAGATAAGCGACGGTGTTGGTAGAGGCGTCGTCATTGATAGGGGTGCGCGGTACCTTCACCAACCCGGATTCGATGGCGTCCATCAGTGAAAAGTCCGACGCGACCCACGGAAAGATGAATCCCTCCGGCCACCCAGAACCAGTGAGGTAGAACGGAGTAGCGGACAGGTCGTAAATCGTCTTGATGCCGACCTTATTCGCAACGGACTCCAGGCCACGGAACCAGGTCCTGGCCGCCTCGGTGGCCTCCTCGACCTCGGACTTCTCCAGCGCAGAGAGCTTCTTGACCTGCGCCGCGTCCTCGTCACTGGCACGGTCGACATAGCAGTGGTGGGCTTCGTCATTGAAAACGACGATCTCGGAAAGCTTGCCCTTGCCGGCGAACCCTCGCAACACCCGCGAGACCATCTGATCAGGGGTCTCTTTGAACGGGTCGATGCTCTTATCCGCGTTAAGAAGCTTCCGTGTGTTCTTCGCGACGCCCTTAATCTCTTTGGTGTCGCGCAGCTGAAGCTGGTGGTAATTGATGATCCGGACTTCTGCCTGTCCGAGTGCATGCTGCAGATCCGGCGGTACCAGATCGCGTTGGTCGTAGTAGTTATCCGCCGCGGACGGTTGCAGAACCTGAAGCCTGTCCCTGATAGTCACGCCCGGGGCGACGATCAGAAACCGTTTGGAAAAGCGGCCGTCGCGGGGACTATGGACCTTGTTGATGGTGTTCCAGGCAATGAGCATGCCCATCACGACGGTCTTTCCGGCACCAGTAGCGAGTTTGAGGGCAACACGAGGTAGTCCATGATTGTGTTCAGCGTTGACATCGTCGAAACGAGTGCGCCAGTCGGCATTACCAGACCGGCCGGCAACTTCAGCGAGGTAGATGGCGGTCTCGGCGGCCTCACGCTGAGCGAAGAGCACCCGGTTCTCCTTGGCAGGATTCGACCAGTGCTCAAGGAGTTTGCGGGTGTACGGAGTGACCGTCGGATAGCCGCGTATCCGCCACAGCCCAACCTCGCGACGCAGCGAATTGATCAGGTCGTTCGCTTCGCGGCGCTCGCCCGTGATGTCTAGATCCAGTGACTGTTGTTCCGAGCGGGAGACCGACATTGCCGCCGCCGGTGTTGCGCCCTTCTTCGCTTTGGCAATCGGGACGAACGACTCTGAGGGGCGGCGCCCATCAAGAATCTTCCCGGTCGGGCCTTGCTGTCCGAGCTCATGGTGACGGCTGGGCAGTTCGTACGGATCGTTGAGGATCGGGTGGGCGATGGTCTCGCTCATGCCGACCGATCCCCCGAGCTGCTGTGCTTTCGCATCGACCGTCACATCCCCTCGTTCGGCGCCCACGGGGCGTTACCCACAAAAATTCAATAGACAGGGACCGCAGAATCCCAACAGCAAGGCAGATTACCGGCAGCACAGCAGGTAACAGTCATACCGCTGGTAGACACGCAAGCTCGCTCGCCCCTCTCCACCTGACGTAAGAGCCGATACCGTCCGTGACAGCCCGGAGGCGCGAGGCGTGTCCGAGTGGGGTTGGGACGTCCTACCGGAGTCCGTGTCACGGATGATGCCGGTGTCGGGTTTCAGGCCCCTCGAACCTCGAGGTCCGCAGCTCTCGCAGCCGGGCAGTACATGGAGCCGGCTGGGGGTTCACGGGCCGGCCGGGGGCGTGCGCAGGTCCTGGAGTTCGGCGCGCAGTTCGGCAACACGTTCGCGGGCGGCTTCGGCTTGCGCGTGTGCGGCGGCGGCGTCGGCGCGGGCGGTCTCGGCGCGGTCGCGTTCGGCTGCCGCCGCGGTGCGGGCGGCGGTGAGTTCAGCTTCGAGCCGCCGGGTGTGTTCGGCTGCGGCGGCCGCCGCGGCGTCTTTCTCGGCGATCACTCGGGTCAGCCGCTCGCGGTGCTCGTCGAGCTGCCCGGTGAGCAGCTCGATCCGGTGCTCGAGGCCGAGGATCTGCTCTCGGTGGGTCGATGCGGCCTGATCGAGCTGCTGCTGCCAGCGGTCCTGCGCCGCGGCGTGGTCGGCCCGGGCTGCGGTGAGCTGGGCGAGGGCCTCGGTGGCCTCGGCGTCGGCGGCCGTGGCGGCGGCATCGGCGTCGGCGCGTTCGGTGCGAGCGGTGTCGAGTTCGTCCCGCAGTGCCGCGATCTCGGCTGCGGCGTCGGCCCGGACCTTGTCGGCATCGGCCTGCACGCGCCGCAGCTGTGCATCGATCGCCGCCGGATCGGCGAGCAGATCGGTCGCGGTGGTGATCGACGACGCGATCGTCGTCAGCGTCTCGCGCATCGCCTGGGCTTCGCGGCGCAGCAGTGGTACCGCGTCGGCGAGGGTGCCGATCGCCGAGGTCGGATCGGTCGGCAGCGCATCCTGTTGTTGCTGGGCGCGGGCCTTGTCTTTCTGGCGCTGCCGCCAGGCCCGTACCCGCTCGGCGTCGGTGGCGTATTCGCGGCGCCGTCCCCCTCTGGCTTCCTCGGCCATGACCTCGCCCTCCCGACCCGATGACGT